>JAHEBR010000004.1:20641-32232 GCA_024642185.1 Marivivens sp.
GGCATCATCCGCGATGTGACCGAGCGCAAGGCTCTGATGGACAACCTGAGCCTCTCGGAAGAGCGGATGCGCGCGGTGATGGACTCGGCCACCGATGCAATCATCTGCGCCGACGAGGATGGCCATATCATCCTGTGCAATCCGGCCGCCGAGGCGATGCTGGGCTATGCGGCCGAACAGGTCATGGGGCAGCCTCTCACGCTCATTATCCCCAAGCGCTATCGCAAGGGCCACGAGGCGGGGATCGAGCGCATCCGCAATGATGGTGATCGGCACGTGATCGGTCACGCTGTGGAGTTGCAGGCGCTTCATGCCAAGGGCCACGAGTTTCCGATCGAGCTGTCGCTCGGGACATGGACGAGCGGCGGCAAGCGCTATTTCAGCGGGATCATCCGCGACATCACACTGCGCAAGGATGCCGAGGCCAAGATCATCGTCGCCACCAAGGCGCTCGACGACAAGAACCGCCAGCTTGAGGCGCTGTCGGTCAAGCTGGCCAAATACCTGTCCAAACAGGTCTACGATTCGATCTTCTCGGGCAAGCGCGATGTGAAGGTGGAATCCTACCGCCGCAACCTGACCGTCTTTTTCTCCGATATCGCCGGCTTCACCGAGATGACCGACAAGATGGAAGCCGAGACGATCAGCGAGCTCCTGAACCACTACCTAAGCGAAATGGCCCGCATCGCCGAGAAATTCGGCGGCACCGTCGACAAATTCATCGGCGATGGCGTGATGATCTTCTTTGGCGACCCCGAGACCAAGGGCGAAAAAGAAGATGCCGTTGCCTGCGTGAAGATGGCGCTTGAGATGCGGACGCGGGTGCAAGAGCTTTGCCGCGAGTGGTCGAGCCAGGGATCGGCCGATCCTCTGCACGTTCGGATCGGCATCAACACCGGCTTTTGCACTGTCGGCAATTTCGGTTCTGACGAGCGGATGGACTACACAATCGTTGGCGGGCAGGTGAACGCCACCTCGCGGCTCGAGACAGCGGCGGCGAACGACCAGATCCTCCTGTCGCACGCGACCTATGCGCTCGTGAAGGACGAGATCTATTGCGAGCCGGTCGGTCAGCTTCAGGTGAAGGGGATCGCCCGGCCCATCAAGACCTACGAGGCGATCTCGACCCGCGCAGAATACCTACAGCGAACGAAACGGATCGAAGAAGCGGGCGATTCCTTCGCCCTTTCGATGGATCTCAATGCCCTTGATCCCGACGAGCGCCGCCGCGCTAAAGAATCGCTGATGAAAGCACTACAGGCTTTGGATGAGCAGAGCGGCTAGGCCGCTTTGCGCCGGCGTCTGGTGAGCCAGATTGCCAAACCTCCGAGGATCGCAAGCAGGCCGTAGTCGATCACAGGTATGCGGATGATCTCGTTTAGCTGCGCCCAGCCCCGTTCGGAATAGACAACATAGACCGAGCCCGCAAACACAGCCAGGATCACGCCACGAACCGGTCGGCTGAGGCCGAGGCCGTGCATTTGCGTCACGATAAACATCGCGGCAAAGCCGAAGAGGAACATCGGCCAGATCTCTTGCCCAGCAACCAGTGCGACTGTCACGCCGTGAACGAGGACCGAGGCTTCAAGTGTCACGGTCCACCATTTGTTGGTGTGGACGCGGGTGAAGACAAACGCACCCTGGATGAGCAGGAGGAAGGTGTAGAAGAAGCCGAGAAGGTGGCCCGGCGTGGTTTCCATCGGGTGGAACCAGTAGGTATAGATCACCGCCCAGGCGAAATAGTAGCCGTGATAGCGGATCAGCATCGGCCGCAGCGTTTTCAGCCAGCCGCCGCCATAGCCGAAGAAGAGGCCCCGGCGCGGGGCTTCGATCATCAGGACGATGATCAGAAGGAAGATCACCGAAATCTGCGAAGAAAAGACCGAGGTGTCCTGCGCAAGCCCGTCATACCAGACGGCGGTCTGCAGATAGTGCAGGCCAATGAAGGCAAAGGTTCCGATCAGGCCAATCCAGTTCACGGCATGCATCCGGCCCCGATCGCGCAGCTCGTCGCGGTGGCGCACAGCCCACCAGATCAGCCCCCAGAAGAAGATCTGATGCGCGAGATAGAAGCCCCAGGCGGTGGCGCGGCTCGCCCAATCGGGATCAATCCGCTTCCAGTAATACCAGGCGGCGCCCTGATCGGGCAGGTGCGGAACACGATCTAGGAACGGCTGAAGCGTCAGGATCGCAAAGGTCGCCAAAACGGCGCCGGCGACCGCGATCCAAAATGCTTTCCAAAGGGGCGAAATGTTACTCATAAACCACCTACGAACCGGATCGAAAGCTGGATCAGAAATCGACGCTGACACCCGGCAAATTCAGCGCCTTCATCAGATCGCGCAACTCCTGCCGCGCGGCGACGTTGGAGATGTTGAGCTGCGAAACACCGATGTCGCGCAGGTCGAGGAGGGTCAGGCCGCGGGGGAAAAGCTCGCGGAAGATCACCCGCTCGTTGAAACCGGGGGCGATGCGAAAGCCGATCCGCCGCGAGAGCTTGTTCAGCGCCGCTTCCATCTTTTGCTTGTTGACCATGTTCTGCGCGCCAAGGCGGTTGCGCACGACGACCCAATCAATCGGCGGCAGGCCCGCCTGCGCGCGAAGCTGGCGGGCGTTCCAGACCATTTCGGCATAGACGGAGGGGCCGGTGATCGTCTCGCCGTCATTGTCGACATGGGCGAGCAGATCGAAATCGACGAAGCTGTCGTTCAGAGGCGTGATCAGCGTATCGGCCAGCGAATGCGCGACCTGGCTCAGGCGCGTATGGCTGCCGGGGCAGTCGATGAGGATGAAATCGACGTCCGGCTCGAGGCCCGCCACAGCCACCGACAGGCGGTGGTCAAAGACGTTTTCACCCGGCTTCAAGCTCGATTGGTCGATTTCCGGCAGCTCGTGATAGCTCGGCGTCGGCAGGTCGAGGCGCTCGGCCTGAAGAAAGCGGTTGCGGTTATGCATATAGCGGGCGAGCGTTTTCTGTCGCAGGTCGAGATCGAGCGTGCCGACCTTGTGCCCCATCCGCGCCAGCGCCGTTGCCACATGCATCGACACGGTCGATTTGCCCGCGCCACCCTTTTCGTTGCCCACGACGATAATATGCGCCACGTGCTCGTCCCCTATTGTTTCTTGATTGCACTATAGTTTGAGCCGCACCCAAGGGGAAGCGCGGCAGCGCAGCATTGGGCGCAATTCCTTGGCTTGACTTTGTGTCGCCCAAGCCCCATGTGCTGCTGGACCGAAGCCTCCTGCCGCGTGAGCAGTGCGCCGCCCTCTATGAAGTGGCCGCGCGAAGGCTCGGATTGACTGGTTCCCACATTCACGCAGGGGTGCCGCGCTTTGGCGGTATGCGCGCAATCCGGCGTGCCTGTCAGCCCTTGGCGCAACCCTTTGCCGATGCCGTGGCCGTTCTGGCTGCGGCGCATGATGTGCGTATGCCAAGCGCTGCGCCTACAGGAAAATATTATGGATTTTGACATGCTGGGCCTCGCGCCCCGCCTTATCGCGAAACTTGCCGAGAACGGCATCACCGACCCGACGCCGATTCAGGCGCAGGCCATCCCGCACGCCATGAACGGGCGCGACGTGATGGGCCTTGCCCAGACCGGAACCGGCAAAACCGCCGCTTTCGGCCTGCCGATGCTTGATGCGCTTCTGAAAGAGGGCGGGCGCCCCTCGCCCAAGTCGGCCAAGGCGCTGATCCTTGCGCCCACGCGCGAGCTTGCCAAACAGATCGCCGATAACCTGACGATGTATGCCGAAGGCAGCCATCTCAAGGTCGTGCTGGTCGTTGGCGGGGCGGGGATCACCGGCCAGATGCGCAAGCTCGAGAAAGGCACCGCCATTCTCGTGGCCACCCCCGGCCGCCTTCTGGATCTGATCGACCGCAAGGCTGTCCGCCTTGACGAGACCCGCTTCCTCGTTCTCGACGAGGCCGACCAGATGCTCGATCTGGGCTTTATCCACGCCCTGCGCCGGATTGCACCGCTTCTGGCGAAAGAGCGGCAGACAATGCTGTTTTCGGCCACCATGCCCAAGCAGATGGCCGAACTGAGCGAGGCTTACCTGTCAAACCCGATCCGGGTTCAGGTCAACCCGCCGGGCAAGGCCGCCGATAAGATCGAGCAATGCGTCCACTTTGTCGGCGCGGCCGCCAAGATGGATCTGCTTGTTGATCTTCTCGACAAGCACCGCGACGAGCTGGCGCTGGTTTTCGGCCGCACCAAGCACGGGATGGAGAAGCTCTCGCGCAACCTCGCGGCCAAGGGCTTTGCCGTGACCGCGATCCACGGCAACAAGAGCCAGGGCCAGCGCGAGCGTGCCATTCAGGAATTCCGCGATGGCAAGGTGCGGGTGCTGGTGGCGACCGATGTGGCCGCCCGTGGCCTCGATATTCCGGGCGTGAAGCACGTCTATAACTATGAGCTGCCGAACGTGCCCGAGAACTATGTCCACCGCATCGGCCGCACCGCGCGCGCCGGGGCCGATGGCATGGCGATTGCGCTCTGTGCGCCCGACGAGATGGGCTATCTGAGCGACATCGAGAAAGCTATGAAAGCCTCGATCCCGGTCGCCTCTGGCCGCCCATGGGATCCGGTCGCCCCCGAGCAACCCAAGCGCCGTGGCGGCCCGCGCCGTGGCGGTGGCAAACCGGGCGGTCAGGCGCATGCCGGTCGCCCCGCGGGTGCCAAGCCCGCCTCGGCAGCCCCCGGTCGCCCGGGCGGCTTCAAGCGCCGCGGCGCGAAAGGCAATCGCGCGGCGAAGGCCTAGGTTTTAAGCGGGTAACGGTCGGGCTCTTCGAAGACATCGAGAGCCTGCGTTCCCGCAGCAGCCTTGACCGCATGAACCTCGCCCCGGTCGAGAAAATAGGTCTCGCCGGGGCCATAGCTTGTCGAATTGCCGTCGATGGTGAAGGTGAGCTGGCCCTTGATCACCGTGCCCCACTGAAACCCGTGGGAATGCGGAGGCATCTCGAAATCCTTGTGAAAGGTGAAGAAGGCCACGAGCCCCTGATCCGACCGGATCGCCCGGATGGTGACGATATCCTCCGAGATCGGAACATCGAGAAGCGGAAACTGATCGAAGAAATTGGGGAAGGACATTGGGGCCTCTGCTATTGTTTGCGCGGACCCTAGCGGCAATCCCCTGAAAAGCAAAACGCCGCCCCGAGGGGCGGCGTTTCGTTTTCCGGAGGCGTCAGGCTCAGAAGCCGAGGCCAGCGTATTTGTTCTTGAACTTCGACACGCGGCCGCCGGTGTCGAGCAGGCGGGACGAGCCGCCGGTCCAGGCCGGGTGAACGGTGGGGTCGATATCGAGCGACATCTGATCGCCTTCTTTGCCCCAGGTCGATTTCATCTGGATCACGGTGCCATCGACCATCTTGACGTCGATCATGTGATACTCGGGGTGAATACCTTTGCGCATAGCGGTGCTCCTTATGCGTCAGCGGCGCTGTCGAGCGCCTTGTAGTTGGTCACCTCGGCGATACGGGCCGACTTGCCGCGGCGCGAACGGAGGTAGTAGAGCTTGGCGCGGCGGACGCGACCACGGCGAACAACGGTGATGCTGTCGATGTTGGTCGAGTGCAGCGGGAACACACGCTCCACGCCTTCGCCGAACGAAATCTTGCGAACGGTGAACGAACCGGCAATGCCCGAGCCGTTTTTGCGGCTGATGCAAACGCCTTCATACATCTGAACGCGGGTGCGGGTGCCTTCGGTCACCTTGTAGCCGACGCGAATGGTATCGCCGGCTTTGAAATCGGGAATGTCCTTCCCAAGGGCGGCAACTTGTTCCGCCTCGAGTTGTGCGATCAGGTCCATCTGATGCGCTCCTATTCTGCTTGCGGTTTGTTCCGCAAAGGTGATGTGCCTCAGAGCTCTCGGTCTTCTTCCGGGTCGCCGCAGCGCCCGCCAGAGATCAGGCAACGTTCCTTATTCGTCGTTCCTTCCGCTCCACCCCGCCGAAGAAAGCAGGCCGATGAGCAAAGAAAGAAATCCGGACGACTCAGCCGAGCCCCGGACGGGCGGTGTATAGGCGGGTTGGCGGATGCGTTCAAGCCCCGGAGTGCGACTTGAGCAAGGTCAATTCCGCGGCCCGCCCGGTCTGCTAGACTGGGAGCGCGACTCGGAGGGAGAGACCATGAAAATCAAGGATAAAGTCTTCGTTGTCACGGGCGGCGGCAGCGGCATCGGGCGGGCGCTGGTGGTGGCGCTTCTGTCACGCGGTGCGCGGGTTGCCGCTGTCGATCTCAGGCCCGAGGGCTTGGCGTCCTTCACTGATGCGATGGCGGGCGAGCGGCTTTCGACCCATGTGGCCGATGTGTCCGATCGCAAGCGGGTCCATGAGTTGCCTGAGGAAGTGATCGCAGAGCACGGCCAAGTCGACGCGATCATCAACTGCGCCGGAGTGATCCAGCCCTTCATAGATTTCGCGGACCTCAGCTACGATCTGATCGAGCGCATGATCAACGTGAACCTCTGGAGCCAGATTCACATGATCAAGGCCTTCTTCCCGCACCTCAAGGCGCGGCCCGAGGCCCATATCTGCAATATCTCGAGCATGGGTGGCTTTATCCCGTTTCCGGGGCAAACGATGTATGGGGCGTCGAAAGCGGCGGTAAAGCTCTTGTCCGAGGGGATCTATGCCGAAACGCTTGGCACCAACGTCCATGTGACGGTGGTGATGCCCGGCGGGGTCGATACCAATATCTCGCAGAATTCCGGCGTGGCGATGCCGAAGAGTTCGGAAGAGGCGGCCCAGAGCATGAAACCGGTGCCCGCGTCCGAGGCAGCGCGGATCATCCTCGACGGGATCGAGGCCAACAAGCTCCATGTGTTGGTCGGCAAGGATGCGAAGATGTTGAACGCGATGATCCGGCTGATGCCCGTGAAGGCGATCCGCTATATCACCAAACAGATGGCGGGGCTGGTGAAGAGCTAGGGTTTGTTCTTCGACTGATGCGCCGCCCAAAGGTCGGGGCGGCGTTCCTTGGTGATCTTCTCCGCCTCGGCCCTGCGCCATTTCTCGATCTCGGCGTGATGCCCCGACATCAGGACAGGCGGGATCTCGCGGTCCTGCCACAGGGCGGGGCGGGTGTATTGCGGATGCTCAAGAAGGCCTGCCGAGAAGCTTTCCTCCTCGGTCGAGGCGGCGTTGCCGAGAACGCCCGGCAAGAGCCGCACCGTGGCATCCAGAAGCGCCTGCGCGGCGATCTCGCCGCCGGTGAGGACGAAATCTCCGAGGCTCACTTCCTCGATCCCGAAATGATCCAGCACGCGCTGGTCGACCCCTTCGAAGCGGCCACACAGCAGCGTGACGCCATCGCAGGCCGCAAGCTGGCGCATCATCGCCTGATCCATCGGCTTGCCGCGCGGCGAGAGATAGATGAGCGGCATCACGCCCCGCGCGTCAGATCGGGCGGCAGTGATCGCCTTTTCCAGAACATCGGGCCGCAGCACCATCCCCGCGCCGCCACCGGCGGGCGTGTCATCGACGTTGCGGTGCCGCCCCTCGCCGTATTCGCGCAGGTCATAGGTCTTGAGCTGCCAGAGCCCCTCGTTCAGCGCCTTTCCCGTCAGGCTCTCGCCCAAGACGCCGGGGAAGGCGCCGGGGAACAGCGTGATCACCTGCGCCCGGAAGGCGCGGGCGAGGGTGGCAGGTTCTTCCATCAGGTCGCGCGGCTTGAGCGAGGCGCGGATCGATTTGCGTCCGTGGGATTTGCCGGTGAGGGGGGCGTCGGTCATGGCGCCCCTCAGCTGTCGAAAAGGCCGGCGGGAGGATCGGCGACGATCCGGCCTGCGGCAAGGTCGACCGTGGGCACAGCGGCCTTGGTAAAGGGCAAAAGAACAGTCGATTTTGCACCGGGGCTGTGGATCTCGAGAAGATCCGACGCGCCATGATTGAGCACGGCTTTCACCTTGCCCAAAAGCTGCCCACCCGCGTCATAAACCGGCAGGCCGATGAGGTCGGCGTGATAGAATTCATCGTCCGGCAATGAGGGGAGCTGGTCGCGCTCGGCATAAAGCTCGGTCCCCTTCAGGGCATCGGCCTCTTCCTTGGTGGCAATCCCGTCGATCCGTGCGGTCAGGGCGCCCGAAGCCTGTCCGGTCAGGACAATGGTTGCAAAGCGGCGCCCGTCTTTGGAGAAGAGCGGCGTATAGTCGGCGATTGCGGCGGGGTCGGCACAGAATGACTTGAGGCGCACCTCGCCCTTCACTCCGAAAGCTCCGGCAATGGCCCCAACGATCACACGCGTGTCAGACATGGCACATCCTTGTTTGCCGCTTCGGCACTATCAATCCGCAACAGCACCTTGGCAAACCCCTTCCCACCAGATGCCCGCCGCCGCGTGGCAGCGGTCGGTGTCGATCTGAAGTTGCAGCGCCATGCCAAAGCCAAAGGCCGCAATCGGAATGAGGAGTTTGCGAAGAAGCCAGAACATCTGCGGCTCCGTAGGAGGGGGATAGGCCCGCACCAGTGGCGCGGGCCCAGGGCCGGACTTACTCCGAAGCCTCTTCAGCCGGAGCAGCGGCTTTTTCGGCTTTCTTGGCAGCGCGCTCAGTGGCGGCTTTGCCCGGAACGGCTTTCTTGGGGTTGCTGCGCTCTTTCTTGGCAACAACGCCGGCGGCCTCAAGGAAGCGGGCCACGCGGTCGGTCGGCTGGGCGCCGAGCGACAGCCAATGCTTGACGCGCTCGACGTCCATTTTCACGCGGTCTTCGCTGTCCTTGGCGAGAAGCGGGTTGTAGGTGCCCAGCTTCTCGATGAAGCGGCCATCACGCGGCATGCGGCTGTCGGACGCAACGATCGCGTAGTGGGGGCGCTTTTTCGAGCCGCCGCGGGCGAGACGGATTTTCATAGCCATGTCGATTTCTCCTTTGAATGGCGTGATAACGGGCACAGGCCCGTCAGGATTGATGTTGTTCGTGGTGTTTGATGACTTCCTGGATGATGAAGGCCAGGAATTTCTTGGCGAAGTCCGGGTCGAGATCGGCCTGTTTCGCAAGATCGGTGAGCCGTGCGATCTGGGCCTCTTCGCGGACCGGATCGGACGGGGGCAGGGCGTGTTCGGCCTTGAGGCGGCCGACCGACTGGGTGTGCTTGAAGCGCTCGGCCAGCGTGAAAACGAGGATCGCATCGAGCCGGTCGATCGACTCGCGGTGCGATTTCAGAAGCTCGGCGGCGCGGGTGGAGGTGTTGGTCATGGCGGGCCTCAGACCTCAAACTCGGGGCGGGGATAGCGATAGGCAAGGCTGCCATCAATATCCGACGCGGCATCGCGCAGGGCGCCGAGGCGCTCGACAAGCCGGATCGCGCGGGCATTCGCCGGGTCGATCCAGCTGATGAGCGTATCGCGGTTCAGCGCGAAGAAGGCGTTGTTGCGCGCGGCTTCGCCCGCTTCGAAAGCATAGCCCTTGCCCTCGTTCTCGGCGGGGAAAAGGAAGCCAAGCTCCATCTCGGGATCGCCGGTTTCGTGGTTCAGCACCACGAAACCCACCCGCTCGCCAGTGGCCTGCAGCTCGACCGTCCAAAGACCAGCGCCGCGCAGAACCCAGCCCGCAACCATCTGGATGAAATCGAGCCACGCCGCCTCGGGCGTAAGCGGCCCGCCGATCCAGCGGCCCCGCTCGCCGGTGACGATTGATTCAAAGAGCGGATAGTCGTCGAGATAGGGCGCCCGCAGGATGACGCGGCCCCGCGCGATGCGCGGAAGCGAGGCGCAAATCCGGTCAACCGCCACAGCGGCCTGACCCTTCATCGGTTTCTGCCAGGGTTTCACTTTCATGCGCGGGCCTCCGGTCCGGGGTGACGCCAAAGTTCGTCGGTTCCCATGTTGGGGTTGTCATAGGTGCGCTCGTAGACCGCGCCCATCTTGCGGGCGAGCGCCTTGGAGCGGTCGTTCGAGGGTAGGATGTTGGAGCTCATCGTCGTCATGCCAAGCACGTCATAGGCATAGTCGCGCACAGCCTTGGCGGCCTCAAAGGCAAAACCCTTGCCCTCGCCGTTCTCGAACATGACCCAGCCAAGCTCCGGCTCGGGCCAGCCCTCTGGATTCCAGATCCCGACAATCCCGACGATCTCGCCGCCCTTGGTCTCGACCGTCCAGAAGCCATAGCCATGCAGACACCAATGGCCGACCGACAGGGCAAACCAGCGCCACGCATCGTCGCGCTTCAAGGGGCCGCCGAAACCGGCCGAGCGGACGGGATCGGCGTAGAAGGCGATCACTGGCTCGATATCCTGCGGGGCTGGCCCACGCAGGTTCAGGCGCTCGGTCTGAAGAACAGGAACCTTGGGAAGCATCGTCGCCATCACGCAGCCTCCCCCAAAGGATGGCGGAAACGGATCACTTCGGCCCCGCTCGGATAGGTGTGTCGCCCCTCTTCGGTGCAGCCAAGGCGCTGGGCCAGACGAACCGAAGCGCCATTCTCCGGCGCGACAAGCGACATCAAGGGTGCCATGCCCTGCGCCGCCGCCCAGTTGCGAACCGCACAAGCGCCTTCGGCGGCAAAACCCTTGCCCTCATAGCCGTCGAACACCACCCAGCTCAGTTCCGGTTCATCAAGCGTGATCGGATGCCAGATCGAAATCCGGCCCGCCGGTTTGCCCGTCGCGGTTTCGGTCGCAAAAAACGCGCCATAGCCCCGCGCCTGCCAATGGCCGAGGTGGATCATGCAGCTATCCCAGGCATCCCGCCGATCTGTCGTAGGCCCACCAAGGAACACCGACCGCTCAGTCTCGCAAAAGGCTGCAAAGGCCTCGAAATGCCCCATCGAAAATGGCCCCAGCGTCAACCGCGCCGTCTGCAAAACCGGTATCGCCCGCATCTCTCCGAGGCCCGAAAATATCCCGGGGGGAGTCCCGCCTGCGGGACGGGGGGCAGCGCCCCCCTCTTGCTTATGTGCCTGCGCTACACTCACTTCTTCTTGCCAAAGCCCGAAAGGTTGCCCGGAAGCTGCATCCCGCCGCCAAGGCCCGGCAGCTTGCCCGGAAGTTTTGCCCCCATCGCCTTGGCCGCTTCTTCAAGGGCCGCGGGGTCATTGAGGTCCGGCATACCGCCGCCCTTGCCCATCATGCCCTTCATCATCTGCTTGAGCATGCCGCCTTTGCCCATCTTGCCCATCTTCTTCATCATGTCGGCCATCTGCTTTTGCTGTTTGAGCAATCGGTTCAGCTCCGGCACTTCAAGCCCCGCACCGGCGGCAACGCGCTTCTTGCGGCTTGCCTGCATCAGATCGGGATTGGCGCGTTCTTTCTTGGTCATCGAGTTGATGAGGGCGATCTGACGCTTAAGCATCGTGTCGTCCATGCCCGCAGCGCTCATCTGCTTGGAGGCTTTGCCCATCCCCGGCAGCATCCCCATCATGCTTTCCATGCCGCCCATCTTGAGCATCTGCTCAAGCTGCATCTTCAGATCGTTCATGTTGAAACGGCCCTTCTGGAACCGCTTCATCATTCTTTCGGCCTGTTCGGCCTCGATGGTCTGTTGCGCGCGTTCGACGAGGGCGACGATATCGCCCATGCCAAGGATACGGCCCGCGATCCGGCCCGGCTCGAAGGTCTCGATGGCGTCCATCTTCTCGCCGAGGCCGACGAA
>JAHEBR010000338.1 GCA_024642185.1 Marivivens sp.
CCATTTTGCCGCGACGCTGACCCCAAGCATCCTTTTGGACCGTTGAGGGTAGAGACATGGCAAAGTTTATCGATCGTTTCTGGGCCGAAGAGACTGGCAGCGCCGTTCTGGATTGGACGGTGTTTGTCGGTGGCGCCGTGCTTCTTGTGATCGCGCTTGGGGCAACTGCGGTGAGTGCCTTCGGGGCTTGAGTCCAATTAATCCAAATATTCTAGAATAATAATTCGATTGCGTCTTGGGGCCAGCGGATTCGTTTCCGGTGCCTCCAAACGACAAACCGGCAGCACTTGGCTGCCGGGTCTTATTATTGAACGCTTTTCTAAAGCTTGATCACGCCTCGGGCGGCAGAACCCGCAAGCGCAGCTCGCGCAGCTGTTCGTTCAGCGGCTCCGAGGGAGCGCCCATCATCAGGTCTTCGGCCCGCTGGTTCATCGGGAACATGATGACCTCGCGGATATTCATCTCATCCGCCAGAAGCATCACGATCCGGTCGATGCCCGCAGCACAACCGCCGTGCGGCGGGGCGCCGTATTGGAAGGCGTTGACCATGCCACCAAAGCGCTTGCGCACCTCATCTTCGCCGTATCCGGCAATCTCGAAGGCCTTGAACATGATCTCGGGGCGGTGGTTGCGGATCGCGCCCGAGACAAGCTCGTAGCCGTTGCAGGCCAGGTCATACTGAAATCCGCGCACGGCCAAGGGATCGCCCGCAAGCGCGTCCATGCCGCCCTGCGGCATCGAGAAGGGGTTGTGCTCGAACTCGTAGCCGCCCTTTTCCTCGTCTTTCTGGTAGATCGGGAAATCGACGATCCAGGCAAAGGCAAAGCGATCCTTCTCGGTCAGGCCAAGCTCTTCGCCGATCACGGTGCGGGCCTTGCCGGCGATCTTCTCGAAGGTCGCGGGCTTGCCGCCAAGGAAGAAGGCCGCATCGCCAAGGCCTAGGCCCAGCTGCTGGCGGATCGCCTCGGTGCGCTCGGGGCCGATGTTCTTGGCCAAGGGGCCAGCCGCTTCCATGCCCGAGCCATCCTCGGCAGCGCGCCAGAAAATATAGCCCATGCCCGGCAGGCCCTCTTTCTGGGCGAAGGCGTTCATCCGGTCACAGAACTTGCGGCTTCCGCCCTTGGGCGCGGGAATGGCACGGATCTCGGTGCCTTCTTGCTCAAGCAGCTTGGCGAAGATCGCAAAACCCGAGCCTGCGAAATGTTCGGACACGACCTGCATCTTGATCGGATTGCGCAGGTCGGGCTTGTCGGTGCCATACCAGAGCGCGGCATCGCGATAGGAAATCTGCGGCCACTCGGCCGGCGCATCGACGGATTTGCCGCCGCCAAACTCTTCGAAAATGCCCGCCAGCACCGGCGAGACGGTGTCGAACACGTCTTGCTGGGTGACAAAGCTCATTTCGAGGTCGAGCTGATAGAAATCGGTCGGGCTGCGGTCGGCGCGGGGGTCTTCGTCGCGGAAGCAGGGGGCGATCTGGAAATACTTGTCGAAGCCCGAAACCATGATCAGCTGTTTGAACTGCTGCGGGGCCTGCGGCAGGGCATAGAACTTGCCCGGATGCAGGCGCGAAGGCACGAGGAAATCGCGCGCGCCTTCGGGCGACGAGGCGGTGATGATCGGCGTCTGGTATTCGCGGAAGCCCTTATCCCACATCCGGCGGCGCATCGAGGCGACCACATCGGAGCGGAGCTTCATGTTCTCCTGCATCGCCTCGCGGCGCAGATCGAGGTAGCGATAGCGCAGGCGGGTTTCCTCGGGGTATTCCTGATCGCCGAACACCATCAGCGGCAGCTCGGCCGCCGCACCCAGCACCTCGATATCGCGGACGAAAACCTCGACCTCGCCGGTCGGCAGCTTGGGGTTCACCAGATCGTCGGCGCGGGCCTTCACTTCGCCGTCGATGCGGATGCACCATTCGGAGCGGACCTTTTCCACCTCTTTGAAGGCGGGGCTGTCGGGATCGCACAGAACCTGCGTCACGCCGTAATGGTCGCGCAGGTCGATGAACAGGATGCCGCCGTGATCGCGCACCCGGTGAACCCAGCCCGAAAGGCGGACATTCTCGCCGACATTCGCCTTGGTCAGGGCGGCGCAGCTATGGGAGCGGTAGGCGTGCATCTTGGCGATCCTCGTTGGGTCGATTTCGGGGCATTCGGCTTTGCGGTGATAGAAAGAACCGCAGGGCGGATGTCAAGCAAAGGGCGAAAGATCGGCCTCGATCAGGCCCCGCAGGGCGTTTCCAACCCAGATTTTGCGGGC
>JAHEBR010000339.1 GCA_024642185.1 Marivivens sp.
TGACCCTCAACCTGGCTCCCCAGGCCCGCCAGATCGACTTCGGCGTGACCTATCAAAGCCCCATCACAGAGGGTGCCGAGCTCTTTCTTGGGGCCTATGGGTCCGAGAATATTACGGGGGGTACAGGGTCCAATTTTGGCGCAGTCGTCGCGGTGCAGTTCCAGTTCTAGGAATGGCCCGCTTCGGCCAGGAAACTGGCCTTGCGTCGCAGGCCCTTCAATCGTGAATCGAACAACTGTTCGGTAACGTCCAAAGGCGGGTTTGCTTCAAATCGAAAGCCGTCCCACGAAAATCCAAGGGCGATCGAGCGCAATTCATCGGCGCGCTTAGGGTTGCGGATTAGCGGGGTCTCTGTTCCAGCCAGCAGAAGCCTTTTGATAAACCCGGCCTCTCGCACGCCCAGGGCGTTTGCCTGCCTTAGTATTTCACCGTCGATGTCCGGCAGTGACGGATTTTTCCAGAGTACGCCCTGCGAGGATGAGCCAGAGATGCCTATAGCGCCCAGGAACTCGGGGACGATATCCTTTTCGGGAGACATCCTGATACGCGTGACCCGATTTGTGCCAAAAAGATTGGCAAGCTTCTCTGCCACGGCATCGTAGTCGGTCAATGAATTGACAAACGGATCCTGAAAGAAAGGCTCATATAAAAGAGAGGTTCCCCAGAGCCGCGCTGCCCGGTGGGCGGAGTTGGAACGCCTGTTACGGATTGACTGGAGGTAGAAACTCTTTTTCCAAGAGGCCAGATCGCGCTCGCAAAGGATGACGCTGATCTCGCACCCTTCAAGAACTGACCGGAGCTGTCGGGCGATTTCAGGCTTCGCTTCCGATGCGACAAGATAGATATTTTCATCCGATAGCAAAAGACGCCGAGACTTCCGCCCCGCGGCTTGCAGCGCGCTCTTCAGACGTTCGAAATCGCCTGTGATCATTCCGGCAGAAAGCCACGTTTGCCCGAATTGATGGCGCTCGTCTGCCTCTCGTGGAAATAGGATTTGCGCGCCGTCTAGGAGGCGCTGGTTTGACGATAGCCAGCCCTGAATCGCGGTGGTGCCAGTCTTGGGTAGCCCCGCGTGCACGACAACCTCAGATGAGAGTCTGGACACGGAGACCATCCATTTTTTCTGGAGCTTCTTATAACCTTGCCGTTCAGCGATCGAATGGAAGATTGGGCCGAACTCGGGATGGCGCAGTTGAGAGAGATTGCCCATGCGCCGAACATAGCGATAAGAGGCTGCTCGGTTTTTCCGGATCGCGAGGCGCAACTCCACGGGCGTCATCGTCCCGACAGTCAGATCGAATATTTGCTGAGACAGGCCCATTTCTATAAGCGTCGGCAGGGTTCCATGGCTTGAACCGGAAACAGGTATGCTGGTCCAATTTGGCGTCATCGGGAAAAGGGTCCTATGTCGCCGGTCTACCTTATGAGTGGGATCATATAGGATCAGATATTGGGTCGAGGCGGAATAGTGATCCGCGACGTTCCAAATAAAGGCACCAATCTCCTCGGCCTGTGCTGGATAGCGCCGCTCGAAGGGGGTGACAGATCTATCAATGGAAAACTGCGGGCAATGTGCAATGACCCTGGTCGCCCTAAGGGCGCCAGCGCCAAGTATCGCGCCGTATCCGCCCATTGAACCACCATAGCAAATTAACTCAACTGTTGAGCCGACAAACTCGCGGATTCTGGCCATCGCGTCGAAAAAGCCAGGATTCTGAAACCAATTGGCCTTCTTCTGCAAAATTGAAATAACAGCTCGACCACGTTTCAGGAAAAAGGGCTCCCCCCAACCTAGTGCATCGATGGTTGTGGGGTGGATCAGGTCGGGAAAAGTGACAATCACGCTTTCGCCGATTTCCTCGAGCCCGCGGTATCTGACAAAGCAATCGTCATCTTCATAGATGATTTCGGAAGGCGCATTTCGTAAATCCAAAGCGTCGCCCGCCGCCGAAGCCGGCACGGAGACATCCTTGGGAGGTCGCGGTTGCGGGGCGGCCTTCTTCTGTTTTCGGCTCGTCGACATTGGCGCTGCTCTTTTGAAACGAGTCTCGCAGGAGCGGGCACAGATCGTCAAGGGCAGCGACGGTGGGACACGGACCTTTGCGTCTGTCACTGTCTTCTAGAACGAGAGAGATTTGGTGGAGCCAAGGGGGATCGAACCCCTGACCTCTTGCATGCCATGCAAGCGCTCTCCCAGCTGAGCTATGGCCCCATCCTTGGTCAGACGTTACCGTCTGCGTGCCGCTCTC
>JAHEBR010000085.1:0-3722 GCA_024642185.1 Marivivens sp.
CTGAACCGCCTTCAGCTCATAATGCTCGACCGGCTTGAAATTCATCTCGCGCGGCGTGCCCCATGTGCGGATCTGGACGTTGTCTTTCTCATCCGCGCCATTCGGCACATCGTCGTAAGGAAGGTTGGGGATCGTCAGGAGAAGATCGGTCAGCTCCTGATCCTTGCCCTTGGCCGCCTCGGTCATCGCCGCGACCTCGGCCTTTTTCTCGGCCACAAGCGCGCGAAGACGCTCGAACTCGGCCTCATCGCCGCGCCCTTTGGCCGCGCCCACCTCTTTTGAGGCCTTGTTCTGATCGGCTTGCGCGGTTTCGGCGGCGTGGATCATCGCCCGGCGCGCCTCGTCGATCGCCAGAATCTCAGACGACAGACCCGCAATCCCACGGCGCGAGAGCGCCGCGTCGAAAGCGGCGGGGTTGTCGCGGATGGTGCGGATATCGTGCATGGGTCCGGCTCCTTGGGCTGGTGTTTTCAATTGTGGTCCCCATATGCCGCAAAGGCACGAGGCTGTGAACAGGGAAAAAGGTCAGCACTTGTTGCCATTCCCTGAACGCGGGCTTAACGTGCCGCGACTTTTGCGGGGCTCCCCGCCAGACCATTAACAAACAGGGGACAACCCATGCAGGGCATCCAATCCATCATCCCGCTGATCCTTGTGTTCGGCATCATGTATTTCCTTCTGATCCGTCCGCAGCAGAAGAAGCTTAAAGACCATCAGCAGATGGTGGCAGCCCTGCGCCGTGGCGATCAGGTGGTCACGCAAGGCGGGCTTATCGGCAAGGTGACCAAGGTCAAAGACGACAACGAGGTCGAGGTCGAGATCGCCTCGGGCGTATCGGTTCGCGTGGTTCGTTCGTCGATCTCGGCCGTGACCAGCAAGACCGAGCCGGCCAAGGCCTAAAGCGCCCCCCGAGGACAGACCCAAATGCTCCAGATCTCACCGTTCCGGCAGGTTCTCATTCTTCTGACCTGCGTGGTCGGGTTGGCGCTTGCCGTGCCCAATCTCTTCTACGACCGGGTGGAGCGCCATAACGATGCCGTCACCGCGATCGAGGGCGGCCTGTCCAATGACACGCTTGAGGCGGATGCCGCCCTCTGGCCCTCGTTCCTGCCCTCGGGCCTTGTGAACCTCGGCCTCGATCTGCGCGGCGGGGCGCATCTGCTGGCCGAGGTGCAGGTCGCGGATGTCTATGCCGCGACCATGGAAACGATGTGGCCCGATGTGCGCGATGTTCTTGCGGCCAAGCGGGATGATGTGGGGTTTGTCACGCGGGAAGAGAGCGAGCCGGATGTTCTGAAGGTCCGTATCTCGAAGCCCGAAGGCGCCGAACAGGCGCTCGAACTTGTGCGCGGGCTGGCCCGTCCTGTCGCTTCGCTCACCGGCGCGGGGTCGTCGAATATCGTTGTTTCTGCCGAGGGGGCGGTTCTGACCATCTCGCTCAGCGAGGCAGAGATGGCCGCGACAGACGAGCGGACGCTGCAACAGGCGCTCGAGATTATACGCCGCCGGATCGACGCGGCTGGCACGCGCGAGCCGTCGATCCAGCGGCAGGGCGCAGACCGCATTCTCATTCAGGTTCCCGGCGCGAAATCGGCGCAGGAGCTGAAGGGTTGGATCGGTGCGACCGCGCAGCTGACGTTTCAGCCGGTTGTGAGCCGCACCAGCGATCCCGACGTGGTCGTCGCGGCGACCAGCGAGGTTATTCCTTCGCTGGATGACCCGGGCACTTACTATGTGCTCGAGAAGACGCCAGTCGTTACCGGCGAGGAGCTGGTCGACGCGCAGCCGAGCTTTGACCAGAACGGCCGCCCTGCGGTGAACTTCCGCTTCAACCCGACCGGCGCGCGCAAGTTTGGCGACTATACCGCCGAGAATATCGGCGCCCCCTTTGCCATCGTGCTTGACGACGAAGTGATCAGCGCGCCGACGATCCAGAGCCATATTCCGGGCGGTTCGGGCATCATCACCGGCAGTTTCACGGTCGAGGAATCGACCAACCTCGCCGTGTTGTTGCGGGCCGGCGCCTTGCCGGCGGAGTTGGTGTTCCTTGAAGAGCGGACCATCGGCCCCGAACTTGGCCAAGACAGTATCGATGCCGGCCAGCTTGCCGCCCTCGTCGGCATGGCGGCGGTCGTGGTCTTCATGGCGCTGAGCTACGGCCTCTTTGGTCTCTTCGCCAATATCGCGCTGGCGATCAACGTGGGCCTGATCTTTGGTGTCCTGTCGCTCATTGGCGCGACGCTGACCCTGCCGGGCATCGCCGGGATCGTTCTGACCATCGGTATGGCGGTCGATGCCAACGTGCTGGTCTTTGAACGTATCCGCGAGGAACTGAAAACCGCCAAAGGCCCGGCGCGGGCGATCGAGCTTGGCTATGAGCGGGCGCTTTCGGCCATTGTGGATGCCAATATCACGACGCTGATCACCGCGGTGATCCTGTGGATCGTGGGTTCCGGCCCGGTGCGCGGCTTTGCGACGACGCTTGGCCTTGGTATTCTGACCTCGGTCTTTACCGCGATTTTTGTAACCCGACTGCTGATTGTCTGGTGGTTCCAGCGCCGCCGTCCGAAAACCATTGAGGTCTGAGTGATGCGTCTGCGTCTGGTTCCTGACAACACCAAGATCAATTTCTTCGGTTACGCGAAGGTCACATTCGGTGGCTCGGTTGCCCTCTTGGTCGCTTCGCTCGTCGTCTACCTCTTCATGGGGCTGAACTTCGGCATCGATTTCAAGGGTGGCACCACGATCCGCACCGATTCGACCTCGGCTGTCGATGTCGGCGCCTATCGCGCGGCTGTGACGCCGCTGGGCCTTGGCGATGTGACGATCACGGAAGTGTTTGATCCTACCTTCGCCGAAGATCAGCACGTTGCGATGGTACGTATTCAGGCTCAGGAAGGGCAGGAAAGCGTGACCTCCGAGACCATTGATCAGATCGAGACCGCGCTGAAGGCGGTTGATCCCTCGATCACCTTCCCCTCAGTGGAAAGCGTTGGCCCGAAGGTTTCGGGCGAGCTCATTCAGAAGGCGATCCTCGCTGTTGTCGGTGCGATCGCCGCGATCGTGATCTATATCTGGCTGCGGTTCGAATGGCAGTTTGCCCTCGGCGCCGTTGTCGCGCTGGTGCATGACGTGGGTCTGACCATCGGTCTTTTCTCGCTTTTGCAGATCAAGTTCGATCTGGCGATCATTGCAGCGCTTTTGACCATCGTCGGCTATTCGATCAACGACACGGTGGTGGTGTTTGACCGGGCGCGGGAGAACCTCATCAAATACAAGGTGATGCCGCTCATCGACGTTCTGAACCTCTCGGCCAACGAGACCTTGAGCCGGACGCTCATGACGTCGGGCACGACGCTGATCGCGCTTCTGGCGCTTTTGGTTCTGGGGGGTGATGTGATCCGCGGGTTTGTGTTCGCGATCACCTGGGGCATCATCGTCGGCACCTATTCGTCGATCTATATCGCCAAGAACGTCGTGCTGATGCTCGGTGTGAAGCGGGATTGGTCGAAAGAGAAGAAGCCCACGGGCAACCAGTTCATGGATATCGACGCCTGAAGGCTTTCTGGCGAAAGCCTGCCTCCGGCGGGAGTATTTTGGGCCAAAAGAAGGGGCGGGGATGCGCCTGAACGAAGTGGTCTATAGCGGGGCGGTGCCGGTCGAGGGCTATGGGCCGGGGTTCTTCCGGCTTGGGGGAAAGGTCTATGAGGGGCCGATCCTGG
>JAHEBR010000085.1:3732-8162 GCA_024642185.1 Marivivens sp.
GGGGGGATATCGGGCTGGGGCGGGATTGGCGATGCGGAGGCCATTCTTGCGGCGGCCGATCAAATCGACGTTCTTTTTGTAGGCATGGGCGCGGAAATCGCGCCGCTTGAGGCGGGGTTTCGCGCCACGCTGGAAGAGGCGGGGATCGGGGTCGAGATCATGGCGAGCGGGCCCGCGTGCCGGACCTACAATGTGCTTTTGTCGGAGGGGCGGCGCGTCGGATTGGCGCTTTTGCCGGTCTGATGCTTCCCTCGCGGCTTTCCTTCAGGTAATCGCCCCTCATGGAGCTTCGTGTCAGTGATCTCAAATGTCTGCGTGGCGGCATCCCGGTTCTGGAGGGGGTGAGCTTTGCTGTGCCTGCGGGGCAGGCGCTGATCCTGCGGGGACCGAATGGGATCGGCAAGACGACGCTTCTTCGGACGCTCGCGGGCTTGCAGCCGGCCGAGGCGGGCGAGATCGCTTATCCGGCCGAAGAAGGCGCCTATGCGAGCCATGAGGACGGGATCAAGGCGGCGCTGAGCGTGCGGGAAAACCTGAGCTTCTGGGCGAGTGTCTACGGGCGGGCGATGGACGAGGCGGTGCTTGCGGCCTTCGATCTTGTGGATCTGGCCGAGCGGCCTGCGGCGACCTTGTCGTCGGGGCAGAAGCGGCGGCTGGGGTTGGCGCGTCTGGGCGTCATTGGGCGGAAGGTGTTGTTCCTCGATGAACCTACGATTTCGCTCGATCGGTTCTCGGTGAAGCTATTCGCGGATTTCCTGCGCGATCAGCATCTGGCGAAGGGCGGCATTGCGGTGATCGCCACGCATATCGACCTTGGGCTTGAGGCGCCGGAGCTGGATCTTCAGCCGTTCCGCGCCGCGCCCGAGGCGACTGGTGGCAGCCACGAGGCCTTCCTGTGATCGCGCTTTTGATGCGGGATTTGCGCCTTGCGGTGCGGGCGGGCGGGGGCTTTGGCCTTGGGCTTGCGTTTTTCCTGATTGTCGTGGTGCTGGTGCCGTTTGGTGTTGGGCCGAATTCGGACCTGCTGGCCAAGATCGCGCCGGGCATCCTTTGGGTGGCGGCGCTCTTGGCGGCGCTTTTGTCGCTGGATCGGATTTTCGCGCTCGATTTCGAGGACGGATCGCTGGCGCTTCTGGCCACATCGCCCTTGCCGATGGAAGGGGCCGCACTTGCCAAGGCCGTGGCGCATTGGCTGACCACGGGCCTGCCGCTGACGCTGGCGGCGCCGGTGCTTGGGGCGCTGTTGAACCTGCCGGGGCCGGCCTATTCGTTTCTGTTCATCTCGCTGCTGATCGGAACGCCGGCTCTTTCGGTCATCGGCACCTTCGGCGCGGCGCTGACCATCGGTATCCGGCGCGGCGGGCTGCTCTTGTCGCTTCTGGTGCTGCCGCTTTATGTGCCGACACTGATTTTCGGGGCCGAGGTGGTGCGGCGCGGGGCGGAAGGGCTTGCAACCGCCACGCCTTTGATCATGCTGGCGGGGATTACGGCGGGGGCCATTGCGCTTTTGCCATTCGCGGCGGCTGTCGCATTGCGGATCAACCTGCGCTAGACAGGACCCGCGGGGAGGAAAGAAGATGTCGATCTGGGAATACGCAAACCCCAAGAAATTTATGACCACCACGGCGCCGATCCTGCCGTGGGTCTTTGCCGTGGCGATTGCGGCGACAGTGGTCGGGCTTGTCTGGGGCTTTTTCTTCACACCCGAGGCCGAGAATTTTGGCTCGACCGTCAAGATCATCTATCTCCATGTGCCCTCGGCGCTGATGGCGATCAATGCCTGGCTGATGATGCTGGTTGCCTCGCTCATTTGGCTGGTGCGGCGGCATCACGTCTCGGCGCTGGCGGCCAAGGCGGCGGCACCTGTGGGCATCGCCATGACGCTCATTGCGCTTGTGACCGGGGCGATCTGGGGGCAGCCGACATGGGGGACATGGTGGGTCTGGGATCCGCGTCTGACCTCGTTCCTGATCCTTTTCCTCTTCTACCTCGGCTATGTGGCCCTCTGGTCGGCGATCGAAGATCCCGATACGGCGGCCGACCTTACAAGCGTTTTGTGTATGGTTGGTTCGGTCTTTGCGCTTCTCAGCCGCTACGCGGTCAACTTCTGGAACCAGGGCCTGCACCAAGGCGCGTCCCTGTCGATGGACAAGGCCGAGAATGTCTCGAACGTCTATTACATACCCCTCTTGATCAGTATGGGAGGGTTTGTGCTTTTGTTCATCGCGCTGGTCATTTTCAGAACCCGCACTGAAATCCGCGCGCGCCGGATTGGTGCGCTGCAAGCCCGTGCTCGGAGGTCGTGATGCCGGATCTTGGAAAATACGCCACCGAAGTTCTGAGCGCTTATGGCGTCAGCATCGTGATCCTCGTCGTCATCGTCTGGCAGAGCTTTGCTCGGGCTCGGAAGGTGAAGGCGGAACTCGACCGGGTTGAAGGCAACGATGGCTAGGATTTCACCGCTGGTGATCCTGCCGCCGCTGATTTTCGCGGCGATTGCGGGGCTGTTCCTTGGGGGAATGTTCCTCGGGCAGGGGCGCAACCTGCCCTCGACCCTGATTGGCCGCGAGGCGCCCGCGGTTCCGTCCGAGGGCCTGCCGGGGCTTGACCAGTTGACAGATGCGGATCTGCGGGCGGGCGAGATCACGCTTCTGAACTATTGGGCAAGCTGGTGTCCGCCCTGTCGGGCCGAGCATCCGACCCTGAAAGCTCTGGCGGCCGAGGGCGGAGAGCGGGGCTTCCGGCTTGTTGGGATCAATTTTCGCGATACGGCCGATCAGGCGCTGGGATATCTCCTCGAAGAGGGCAATCCCTTCGAGAAGTCGGGGTTTGACCCGCGGGGACGGACGTCGATCGATTGGGGCGTTTCGGCCCCGCCGGAGACCTTCATCATCGACGGAGACGGCACAGTTTTGTTCCGCTTTGCCGGTCCGCTGATCGGGTCGGATTATGAACAGCGGTTCCGGCCCGCCCTGGAAGAGGCGCTGGCTCAGGCGAGCGAATAGCGCAAGGACATGCACGACAGGCCGCCGTCGACGAGCGCGGCCTGCGATGTGTCCAGCGGAACCACCTTAAAGCCTGCCTTGCCGAGCTTTTCCGTCGTGCGCGGGAAGCCCGCCGAGACAAAGACCGTATCGTTGAAGCGGATCGCGTTGGCGATGGCTTCTTCGCCCGGCTCGGTGGTGATCAGGCGGTAATCGTCAAAACAGCCCGCCGCGGCGAGGGCCGGGGTCGCGAGGATGGTCTCGGGATCGAGAAGGCTCGACTCAGTTTTGAAATGCAGGATTTCGGGCGGGGTCTGGACGATCCGCAGGCGGTAGCCGAGGCTCTCGACAATCGGGCGCAGGTCATAGGCGCCTTGCTGGTTGGTGCGGGCGGAGAGGCCGATCATCACCTCGTCGTCAGAGCAGAGGATATCGCCGCCATCGACGAAGCCTTGGGTCACAAGATCAATCACCCCGTCGCAATTGGCCAAGAGCGCATCACGCAGAGCCGCAGCCTCGCCAAGGCGCGAAGGTGCGCCGGGGCGCAGGACGATGGCTTGGCCTTTGAGGACGAGAGCGGGGTCTTCGATGAAGACAGAGTCGGGAAAGGCCTCGAGGGCGGGTAGGAGCGTGACGCTTGCGCCCGTAGCTCGCAGAGCAGCGACATAGGCGGCGTGTTCGGCGGCAAAAACATCGGGGTTCGGGTTGCCATGATCGGAGGCGCGCAGGCCGTCGGTGACAGATCGCGCCGGCGTGCGGCAGAGGGCATGGGTGAAGGTGATGCTGTGGCCGGACATGATGGCTCCAAATTGGGACTTCACGTCAGGATGACCGAAATGGGGGGCGTGACAAGGGGCTTTGGCGAATTTGCGTGGCCGCTTGGGGCCAATTGGGCTTGATAGACGTTTGACCTTCATCATAGCTAGGGGAAACAAATGCTGCGACAATCAACGTGGCAGAGGGGGACATGGCAATGAAGGCAATCCTGCATCCGGTATGGGCCGGATTGCTCGCGGCAACTGCGACAATCGCCCCGTTGCCCGCGCAGGCTTTGGAATTCGGTGAGTGGCAGGTCAATCTTGCCGACATCGCCCATTATTCCGAGCCGGGGGTCTTTGTTGAAACTCCCGCTGTGTGTGCGGCGATCTGGGTCGGTCCAAACAACTACCTTTTGGTCGCGCTGCTTCCCGGCGGTGACAGGCTCGTGCAGGCGTCTGATCGGGATTGGAATTTCAAGGCGGCTCTTGGGACCGGAACCCTTGCCATCGGCGGCTATAGCCTTGTCTTGGAGGATGCGATCTATGGTCGGCAGTTCGCAGACCATGTTGCGTCTGGGTCCGAGGGCGATGTGTCGGTTCTTGAGGCGCTCGATGAGACCCTTGGAACGATGGCGGAAGCGCCAACCTCGGTTCAGTATCTCGATGGGTCGGGAAGCGTCCTTGTCGA
>JAHEBR010000086.1 GCA_024642185.1 Marivivens sp.
ATGGGATTATCTCTGCCGCGTGGTCGAGATCGCCATCAAGGCGGGCGCCACGACGATCAACATCCCCGATACCGTGGGCTATACTGCGCCAGCGGAAAGCGCCGACCTCATCAAGCGGCTCCTTGAAACGGTGCCGGGCGCTGACGACATCATCTTTGCCACCCACTGCCACAACGACCTCGGCATGGCGACAGCCAATGCGCTGGCGGCCGTCTTGGGTGGCGCGCGCCAGATCGAATGCACGATCAACGGCCTTGGTGAGCGGGCGGGCAATACCGCGCTTGAAGAGGTGGTGATGGCGCTCAAGGTGCGGGGCGATATCATGCCTTATTACACCGGCGTCGATACCACCAAGATCATGAACATCTCGCGCCGCGTCGCCACTGTTTCGGGCTTTCCGGTCCAGTTCAACAAAGCCATCGTCGGCAAGAATGCCTTTGCCCACGAAAGCGGCATCCATCAGGACGGGATGCTCAAGAACTCGGAAACCTTCGAGATCATGCGCCCCTCCGATGTGGGTCTTTCGGGAACATCGCTGCCCTTGGGCAAACACTCGGGCCGCGCCGCGCTGCGGGCCAAGCTCAAGGAGCTGGGCTTTGAACTGGCCGACAACCAGCTCAACGATATCTTCGTGCGCTTCAAGGATCTGGCCGACCGCAAGAAGGAAGTCTATGACGACGACCTGATCGCGCTCATCCGCCAGAACGACAACATCGAGGATCTCCTCAAGCTCAAGCATCTGCGCGTGGTCTGCGGCACCGAAGGCCCGCAAACCGCCGATCTGACGCTCGAGATCGACGGCGAAGAGAGATCGGTTCACGCCACCGGCGACGGCCCGGTCGACTCGGCCTTCAACGCGGTGAAGGCGCTCTTCAAGCACAGCGCACGCCTGCAGCTTTATCAGGTGCATGCCGTGACCGAAGGCACCGATGCGCAGGCCACCGTTTCGGTGCGCCTCGAGGAAGACGGGCGCATCGCCACCGGCCAATCGGCCGATACCGATACGGTCGTGGCCTCGGTCAAAGCCTATATCAACGCGCTCAACCGCCTGATTGTCCGCCGCGAGAAGACAGCGCCGGGCGAGGATGTGAAGGGCGTGAGCTACAAAGACGTCAACTGACGGACAGGGGCGCCTTCGGGCGCCCTTCTCTTATCCGGCAACCGCCGCCATGAAGCGATCACGGATCGTGACGGGATCCTTGGCGATCACCGGCACCTTGTCGCTGCCGCTCGCGCATTTGCAGACGATCACCGCCATCTTGCGGGCGGCAATGGCGGCCTCCAAAGCGCCGCGTGTTTCCTCGGCCCGACACTCGATCACATTCTCGCAGCCAGCCGCCCGAGCCATCCCGGCGAGCGAGGTTTTCTTGCCGGCATAGGTGGGCTGATCGCCGGTCGAGCCATAGGCGCCGTTGTCGATGATGAGGAGGATGTAGTTGTCGGCCACGTTATTGGCGATGGTGGGCAGCGTGCCGAGGTTGGTCAGAACCGACCCGTCACCGTCAATGGCGATGACGGTCTTGGGCTGGACGAGTGCAAGGCCGAGGCCGATCGAGGAACAAAGGCCCATCGTCCCGAGCATGTAGAAATTGGTCGGCTGATCGTCGATCTGGTGCAACTCCTGGCTCGGATGCCCTATGTTGCAGACCACCAGATGATCGCGGATGACCGGGGTGATATCGCGAAGAACGTCGGCGCGCTTCATCTCAGTATCCTCCCCAGAAGCTGGCGTCGGTCAGGATCGCCACCGGCTTGTTGCACATGAAGGTGTATTTCAGGATCGCGTCGAGCTCTTCGGCGTCCGAGGCCTTGTGGAAATGATAGGTCGGGATGTGGAGCTGGCTCAGGATCGCCTTGGTATGCAGCGCCATCTCGACCTGACAGGCCACCGGCTCGCGCAGTTCGCCGCGATAGGAAATCAGCATCGGCAGGGGCATCCGGTAGAACTGGATCAAGGTCGCCAGCGCGTTGACCGTGATCCCGAGCGCGGTGTTTTGCATGATGATCGCGGACCGCTTGCCGCCAAGATAGGCGCCCGCGCAAAGGCCCATCCCTTCGTCTTCCTTGTTGGAGGGAACGTGCAGGATCTCGGCCCGCGCCTCGACCTCTTCGATCACACCACCCAGCTGTTTGCAGGGAACGGTCGTGACAAAGGAAATATCGTTGGCGACAAGGTCATCGACGATCCGCTTTGAAAGGCTCATGCCGCGGGCTCCGTATTGATTGCTCCACCATCAAATCCCGAAACGTCACTGGCCTGCAACGGCGGAATACATCTGCCTGCGACTCTACTTCGCAGGAATATGATTGATTTTCTCGGTTTGGCCGGTTGCCGTGACATTTTTTCTCGCCTACGCCTAGAGGGCGGAGAGCCCCCGACGACGCCGAACGACGCTGCCCCGGGCCGAGCTAGAAATTCGGAACCACTCCAGATGCACTTTTACCTTCCCGTGGCTGAGGTTTCGGTCAACCTATTCCTCCTCTTGGGGATCGGCGGCACAGTCGGCATTCTGTCGGGCCTTTTCGGGGTCGGCGGCGGCTTTCTCATTACGCCGCTTCTCTTCTTCGTCGGCATTCCCCCTGCGGTCGCTGTCGCCACCTCCGCCAACCAGATCGTGGCGAGCTCGGTCTCGGCGCTGATGGCGCATGTGCGGCGGCGGGGCGTGGATTTCTGGATGGGAACCGTGCTTTTGATCGGCGGCCTCGTCGGCTCGGCGATCGGGGTACAGATCTTCAACCATTTGAAATCGCTCGGACAAGTCGATCTCTTCGTCAATCTCTGCTATGTTTTCTTCTTGGGAGGGATCGGCTCTTTGATGATGGTCGAGAGCATCCATGCCTTCATCAAAAGCGGCAAGCAGGCACCCAAAAGGCGCAAGCACAGCTGGATTCACAAACTCCCGTTTAAGGTCAAGTTTCGAGTGTCCGGCCTTTATATTTCGGTGATCCCTCCCCTTTTGGTCGGCGCGCTTGTCGGTCTATTGGGCGCGGTCATGGGAGTTGGCGGTGGTTTCATCATGGTACCGGCGATGATCTATCTGCTGAAGATGCCGACAAAGGTTGTTGTCGGAACCTCACTTTTCCAGATCATCTTCGTCGCCGCCTTCAACACCATGATGCACGCGATCACGAACCATACGGTCGATATGGTCCTTGCCCTTCTTCTTCTGATCGGCGGCGTGATAGGCGCACAGATTGGCTCTCGCTTTGGCGCAAAGCTGAGGGGCGAGCAGCTTCGTATCCTGCTTGCGGCGCTTGTTCTCGGTGTTGGCATCAAACTTGGCCTCGACCTCCGGATCGAGCCGAGCGAGCTATTTGCGCTGGCGGCGGCGACTGCCGGCTAGGCCCGAAGCAGATCCCGGATACCCAGAAGCCGGAACACCCACGAAAAAACGGAAGGGAAACTGCGCGAAAAGCGCCGCCGGCCCATGTGGTCGGCGATGATCCGGGCCGCTTTTTGATCATCCATGATGAAAGGCATACGGAAGCTGTTTTTGCGCGTCAGGCGCGTATCCACAAAGCCCGGATTGACAAGCTGAACCCGTACGCCCGTCGACTTCAGATCTGCCCGCATATCCCGTGCTAACTGCATGACGGCGGCCTTGCTCGAGCCATAGCCTATGGCCCCGGGGAGGCCGGTGAAACCGGCTAGCGAACCTACCACCACGACGTGGCCGCGGTTGCGCTTGGCAAAGTTTGGGACCACAGCGCCGAAGACGCGCAACGCCCCGCTAAAGTTGACATCGGCAATGCGGAGCGCTCTTTCGCAATCCCATTCTTGGGCGGTCATCGGGTTATAGTCACCCGCCATATAGATCACCCCGTCGATCTCTCCCGCCTCGCCAGAGGCCCGAACCACCGAGGCGCCATCGGTCACGTCACAGGGAACGATCAGGGCAGGTTGTGAGAGCGTCGCGGACACCTCTTGAAGCCGCTCCTCCGACCGCCCGGACAAGACCAAACCAACGCCGCGTTTATCGAGCTCTCGCGCAAGTGCGGCGCCGATCCCGAAGCTCGCGCCGACAAGCCAATAGGTCTTTCCGTTCAAAGCCATGTCCATCTCAGCGGCTCAGTTCTTGTGCCGGCGGCATAGGGCGTCTGTGGAACATCGCCCGCGCGCGCCATAGTTTGAGCGCTTGCCAATGAATGAGAGCCATGACCCGCAGCGAACCAAATGGCCTTTGGACAAGTGACGCCAGAAGCCCCCGTGTTGTCATCTCGTCGCGGGCCCCGTCCAAGGTTGCCAAAAGACCGCCTTTGCCGTGGCGATAGTCGATCCGCACGGAAACCTCTTCTTGTGTCAGCGCAAAATGAAACCGGTATTCGCCAGCGACAGGCTGAAATGGCGAAACGTGAAAGATCTTCTGCGCCACCATTTCATCCGAAGGTTTGATCGGCGCGGCATCGGGATGGACGCAGAGATAGCTGTGCCTGTCTCCGAAGGTGTTGTTCACCTCGGCGATAACGACCCTGAGCGCCTCATCCTCATCGACAACCATCCAAAAGCTGACGGGCGTGAAACGAGTCCCGAACATACGCGGTTGGGCAAGGAGAAGGATCCGCCAGCCCTGACCGACTTGGATTCCCGCCTCAGCGAGCCCGTCGCGGACCCATTGCGCCCCTTGCCCTGCACCGCGAACACCACCGTGATCGCGATCATGGTAGGAGACGAGGTTCGTAGCATTTGCCGAAAACAACGCCGAAGTCTTTTCGATCTTTTCCGGATCGATCAGCAGATAATCGACGCCATAGCGAAAGCTGTTGGCCTCGCCTCCCAGCCGCCTGTGCATCGTCGTCGCCCTGAGGTGTTGCGGTTTCATGCGGCAAGCACTCCGGCTTTTAGACGTTCGACCACCGCAACAGCGCTGGCATATCCATCTTCGTGAAAGCCGTGCCGGGTCCAGGCGCCGCAAAACCATGTCTTGTTCTGCCCTTGTGCAAGCCGTAGTTCGGCTTGTGCCCGGATGGCGGCGCGATCAAATACAGGATGTGCGAACTCCGTCTCCTCGTAAACAAGGTGATCAGGTATCTCGATCTCAGGGTTGAGAGAGACAAATAGAGGATCAGACGCATCAAGGCCCTGAAGCCTGTTCATCCAATAGGTGAGGCCGATGCGCGCCGCAGGGCGATTGGTCGTACTTTTGTAGACCCACGATGCCCATGCGCCTTTGCGGTTGGGCATCTGGCTTGTGTCGCGGTGGAGGACCGCTCGGTTTGGCTGATATCGAATATTGCCAAGGATCTTCTTTTCTTTGTCGGTCGGGTCCGAAAGAAGCGCCAGCGCCTGATCTGAATGGCAGGCAAAGACCACTTCATCAAAAAACTCGGGCAGACTGCCCCTACAACGGACCTCAACGCCGAAATCGTTCCTTGTGACCGATACGACTGGCGCGTCAGTCCGAATATCACCGCCTGCCGACCTGATCGCCGCTGCAATGCGTGTCACATAGGCAATCGACCCGCCTTTGACCGTATACCACTGATGGGTATTCGGCGTCAGAAGCGCGTGATTGTCGAAGAACTGAACCAATGAGCGGGCCGGAAAGCTTTCCATTTGCTCTGGCGTCGACGACCAGATCGCTCCAGACATGGGCAGGAGATAATAATTGCGGAACCACTCGCCCATATTCAGTTGATTGAGAAACTCCCCAAGCGGCAGGTCAGGGTCATGAGCTGCAGCGACAGCGCTCTTGTTGAATCGCACGATATCGCCGAGCATCCGCCAGAACTGTGGCCTGGCAAGATTGCGCTTCTGGGCCGTCAAGGCCGACAGGTCGCGCATGCTGTATTCCAGACCGCCATTGTTGATCGAGACGCCGAAGCTCATATCGCTCTTTTTCACCGGCACATCGAGATCGCGAAACATCTGCGTCAGATGCGGATAGGTATGATAGTTGAATACGATAAAGCCCGTATCGACAGCGGTCTCCCCGCGCCGCCCGGCCAATACGGTTCGAGCATGGCCACCGAGGCGATGAGATGACTCGAACAAAACGATCTCATTGTCGGGCGCCAGCATATAGGCGGCACCCAAGCCTGACACACCGCCTCCAATCACGGCAATTCGCTTCTTCTTCGCTAGATCAAAAGGCACTTTGGCAACCCCGCTTGGATGATTTCGGAAGAGATACGCAAGAGCGGTCCGTCCAGATCAGTCCGGGGCAAAATGATCCATTTCAGCGGTTGCGCCGTAGAGTTTGCGAACCGCAATGAGGAGAGCCCAAGTGCAACTCGCAGCTATTTACGCCACAACCGTCATCGTTTTTCTGGCACTTGACGCGATCATGCTGAAATTTGTGATGCGCCCGCTGTTTTCCCAACACATCGGAAGCTGGCTTCTCGATGAGATCCGCATTCTGCCGGCTGTTGGCTTCTATCTTTTCTATGTGGCGGGCATCGTCTGGTTTGTCTCGATGCCGGCCGTCAAGTCGGGCGTCACAAGCCAAGCCCTGATTGCCGGCGCATTCCTGGGCGCAATCGCATACGGGACCTATGAATTCACCAACTACGCAACGCTCAAGAACTGGAGCCCCTCAATGGTTGCGGTTGATGTCGTCTGGGGAGCTGTCCTGACCGGCTTTTCGGCTTGGGTCGGCGTTGCTGCAGTCAAAGCCATTGCTTGATAGGCCAGAAGGCCACATCGCTGCGGGCCAAACCACGTTCAGTTGGCGCCGACATAGTGCCCCCCCAAACACGAACGCCCGCAGCTATTTTGCTACGGGCGTGTCGGTAATGATGGTTGCGGGAGTAGGATTTGAACCTACGACCTTCAGGTTATGAGTCTAACGGGCTTGTGTTTGTTGATTTTGTCTGATGATGTTTTTGTATTGTTTTGTCAATGTGTTGTGAGTTTTCTTGAGTTGCTCTGACTCGTCCTAGGTTGCTGGATTCTGCCCTATACTGTAGCACATGGGTAGCACACTGTAGCACCGAGGGACGTCATGGAAGAGAACCGGCTGAAGTTCACCAAGGCAGCCCTTGAAGGGCTGAAGGTGAGGGGCAAAGGCCAGCGCGCCTACTTCTACGATACAGGCGAGCCGAGCCTGACGATCTGCGTCACGACTGCAGGAACCAAAACCTTCTATCTCTACAAGCGGATTGACGGAGCGCCGGTGCGTCTCAAGCTTGGGCGGTTTCCCGATCTCTCGGTTGAGAATGCCCGTAAGATGGCAGCAAATGCCAAGGGCGAGATCGCCATGGGGAAGAATCCTCAGAAGGCCAAGCAAGCGATTCGAGACGAGAAGACCTTCGGAGACTTGTTCGAAGACTACCTTGAGAAGCATTCCAAGGTGCACAAGAGCTCTTGGGCCTATGACGAGCGGGAAGTGAACAAGTTCCTCTCGCATTGGTTCAAGCGCAGGATCGGGTCAATCGAGCGATCAGAAGTCGAAAGGCTTCACGCCAAGATTGGCAAGGAGAGCGGCATCTATCAGGCAAACAGGCTCTTGGAGCGGATACGCTCGATCTTCAACAAGGCGATTGATTGGGGCTGGGAGGGAATCAATCCAGCGGCGGGCATCAAGAAGTTCCGCGAGAAGAGCCGGGACAGGTTTCTGCAGCCCGACGAGCTGCCCCGCTTCTTTGAAGCTTTGGCGGCAGAGCCGAATGAGACAGCACGCGATTTCTTTGTGATCTCGCTCCTGACCGGCGCGCGCAAATCCAACACGCTCGCGATGCGGTGGGAGGAGATCAACTTCACGAGCGCCACTTGGCGCATTCCGAAGACCAAGAACGGTGAGCCTCAGACGGTGCACCTGCCCGAAGCCGCACTTGAGCTTCTCAAAGAGCGCAAGCTTGCCTCCCTGTCGGAGTGGGTCTTTCCCGGCTCCGGCACGTCTGGCCATCTGGCCGATCCCAAGAAGGCATGGAACCGCATTCTGAAGGAAGCCGGAATCCAAGACCTGCGTATTCACGATCTTCGGCGGACGCTTGGTAGCTACATGGCCGCGACAGGGGCCAATGGCTACGTGATTGGCAAGTCTCTCGGTCACAAGAGCCAGCAATCCACCGCTGTCTATGCGCGCCTCAACCTCGATCCGGTACGGGAGTCGGTCAACAAAGCCACTGACGTGATGATGGGGTTCATGAAGAAGAGCGAGGAGGGAAGCGATGCAGGCAAGCAGTGACCAATTGAAAGAGGCATTTCCCGGACTGCGT
>JAHEBR010000340.1 GCA_024642185.1 Marivivens sp.
CATCCGCTGATAGGCGATCGCATCGCGGACTTGTGCGAAAAAGAGCGGTGCTTCCTGACCCTGCAAAAGCACCTGCGCCTTGGGCCCGGGGTGCTCGGCCATCGACATCTGGCAATAGACCCCCAAAGCGTCCTCGGTCATTGAAACAGGTGGTGGTGGAGGGGAGTCTTCTTCCTTGCAAGCCCCAAGCGCGAGAAGAGCAACGGTAGCGAGGGTGGCAAATCTCATCATGGCTTCACCCTGCGCAATGCGGCCAAGGCCAGACCGAAGGCCACGAGCGGCCAGATTGCGATCACGGCCAACGCCTGCCCCGCCGGGATCGACCCCGATGCCCCACCAACGCCCGATGCCGCGCCGCCTGCGCCCGAGGACGCAAGGTTAAAAAGACGGAAGGCGTCTGCCGGATTGGCGAGCAAGGCATAGGGGAAGATGTCGGTCGTGAATACACCGCCCTGATCGACCACAATCGCGGCCAGCAGGCCAAGATCGTAGAGGATCACCAGCACAAGCCAGAGCCCGATTGCGAGGCCGGCCGCCGCGCCGGGCCGACGGGATACCGCCGAAATGGCATAGCCTATGGCCAGAAAGGTCGCGCCCAAAAGGAGCGAGCTGGCAAACAGGCGCAGCATCGCCGCAACACCTTCGCCCGCCCTCGGATCCTGCCAAAAGGCAAGACCTGCCGCGATCGCATAGCCAATTCCCAAGGCCAGCCCGAGTATGCCCATCTGGGCCAGGAATTTGCCCAAGAGTATCTCCTGCCGCGAAACCGGATAGGTCAGCGCAAGTGGCAGGGTCCCCCGCTCGACCTCGCCCGCTATGGCGTCGAAAGACATCAGAAGCGCCAAGAGCGGCACGAGATAGACGCCAAGGCTGGTGAGGCTCGCGACCGTGACAGACATTTTGTCAACGCCAACCGCCCCCGTCGGGGCGCTGCCTGCAGCCGCCAGAACCAGCGAGAAAAGCGCCATCATGACAATCGCGATCGCGACCCAGCGGTTGCGAAGCGCTATGCGAAACTCGGCGGTGGCGCCTGCAAGGATGCGTTTCATTTCTGCCCCCTCCGCCCGAAATGGCTGTAAATTTCTTCAAGGCTTGGCGGGATCACATCCACATCGGCAATCATGTCGCCCAGACGCGCGATATCTCCAAGCCGCGCTAGTTTGTCGGCGGGCGCGCAGATCAGGTTGACCCCGGCGCCATTCACACGGGCGCCCGATATTGCACGCGCGACCGCATCGGCGGCCCCGTCTTTCGCTTGGACATGGATCGAGATCGGCAGCGAAGCCTGCCGCCGCAGGGCGGCCACTGTATCATTGGCGACGAGAACCCCGTCGGAGAGGATGGCGATGCGGTCGGTCCGTGCCTCGACCTCGGTCAAGGCGTGGCTCGACAACAGAATGGCCACGCCCGAGGCGGCAAGCTCATCAAGGATGGCGTAGAATTCCCGCCTCGACACCGGATCGAGGCCGCTCGTCGGCTCATCAAGGATCATCAGTTTTGGCGATCCGATCAGCGCCTGAGCAAGACCCACGCGCTGTCGCATCCCTTTGGAATAGGTGCCGATCCGGCGGCGCGCGGCTTCTTCCAGACCGACCCGCGCCAGAAGATCGGCAGCCAGCTTTGGAGAAAGGCCGCGCCAGCTCAGATAGAGCCCGACCTGCTCCAGCCCCGTAAGCGCAGGATGAAAGGCCGCGTTTTCCGGCAGATAGGCGGTCGCATCGCGCGCAGCTTGGCTGCCCGGCGCGGCGCCAAGAATATCAACTTTCCCGCCATCGGCGCCTATCAAGCCAAGCGCGATCTTCATCAGCGTCGACTTGCCGGCACCGTTGTGTCCAAGCAACGCCACGCGCTCGCCCGGTGCCACACTGAGGGACACCTCGTTCAGGGCGGTGGCCCCGTCAAAGGTCTTAGTGACCTTGCTCAAGGTCAATGTCGTCATCGTCCGTCCTCTCGGTAAGCCAGGTCGCTTGGGCAAGTGTTTCCATTGCGGCAAAGCGATCTGGCAATTCAAAGCTCTGGGCTTGCATCAACGGGTGGCTATCCACGACGCCACCCGGAAGGATCGCCGGGAAGGCAGCCTGGCTCCAGCGCACCAGCTGCACCGCGGGGGATCCCAGCAAAAGCTTGGCCGCCGGTTGCGACCACAGAATATGATCCATCATGTCGTTGGGGTGGAAGGCGCTGTCGGCAATGCCGTTGCCGTCAAGATCGAAGGCCGGATGATCGGACCAGTAGTTGCCCCG
>JAHEBR010000087.1 GCA_024642185.1 Marivivens sp.
GCTCAGGAAGCAAAAGCCCCGCCTCGGCCCGCATCCGGCGATTGAGCCAAGGGTCGGGCGCTGGTGCCTCGGGCCATGTGCCTTCGTTCATGCCGCCAAGGATGACAAGGTCGGCCGACTGGACCCGCGCCTCTAGGGTTCCGAGGATCAGGGCCTGGGGGTGTCCAGCGTCGCGGTCTCGGGCCTCGGCCCCACGCAGGAGCGTCGAGAACAGCACGGCATAGTCCTCTGCCGACATCTCGCCCGCCGCATCGGCGTTGGCGGCCAGATCGGCAACAAGCGCCTTCGCCTTGCGGCCGGTGGCCTTGTCCCAAAGTTCGGCGCTTGCCCCTCCTGCTGGGCCGGCGGCGATTGTTTCGGCAAGACCGAGATGCCGGGCAAGGTGATCGGCAAGCGGGGCTTTTCCGGTTTGGCGCTGGCCACAGAACGTCGTGCCGACCCAGTGTGCCCAAGCCTCCCGGCCCTCCCGCGGCCCGCCGCCCCGTGCAGCCCAAGCAGCAAGATCCGCCGGCGAGGGCGAAGGAACGGCTTTGCGGCGCAGATAAAGTTCAAGCTCGCGGGCCCAGACCAAATGGCTGCCCCGGTCCTCGCCGCTCGCGGTAAGGGGGTGCTTGAGAAGAACCAGAAGGGCCTCTGAGCCAAGCTCGGCCTCCAGAATGCTGGCAACGTGCCGCAGAAATCTGCCCGGAGGGGAAAGGTGCAGCGGCTGGCCGGCGCTATCGTCGGGCGCAATATTCCAGCGGTCGAGTGCAGCGGCCACCTGACGGGTGAGCATCCGGTCGGGGGTAATCAGCGCGGCGGTTTTTCCCTCATCGATTGCCACGCGCATTCTCAGAGCGATGGTCTCCGCCTCGGCCCGCGGGTTCGGAGCCTCAACAAGTGTAACCTCGCCCATCGCGAGGCTCAGGTCCGCGAGGCGCGGCCCTTCGATTCGCCACTGATCGGTGACGGGCGCGGGCCGCAGGGCAAGCGAAATGATCCTGTTGCGCTCTGGGTTGGGGGCGGCGGCGTCGGACCACGGCGCAACATCGGCTTTGCCAAGCCCAAGCCGATCCATCACGACCTTGAATCTGTATTGGGGATGGTCTTCCGAATAGAGTGCGTCCCCCATGCCCTGCCAGACCGCCTCGGGCAAATCGAAATCGAAGCCGGGAAGAACGACTGCACCCTTGGCAAGTCGCGCAACAGCCTCCATCAAGATCAGCGTGGCGCCGCGCGAGCCGGTCGAGCCGGCAAGGATGATCGGATCGGATGGCTCGCGTTCCTTCCACGTTTCTGCAAATGACGAAAAAAGCGCACGCTGGAGGCTTTCGGGATCGGGCGCTTCGCCCGCGCTTTCGAAGAACGGAGAGACGATTTCGAGGAACCTGAGCGCCCGCGCCCAATGGCCGGACTGGTCGCTCACATCGAGTCTTCGGATGGCCTCGGGCGTCACGCCTTCCCCGTGCATCTCGGCGAAAAGACGGGCGAGGCTTTCTGACAGGTCGAACAATGCCGTGCGGGGGGCAAGGTTTGGCTCCGCTGCCAATAGCCGATCAACGAATTGCGAGATTTCGAGACGTCGCCGCAACGGCGAAACGGCCGGCGGAAACCTCAAGGCTTCTGCCCCACCAAGCAGCGAGGAAAGTGTCTCGATCCGGGGATGAAGCCGCGCGGGACCCGAGCTTAGGATCTCTGTGACCCGCCGCCGCATCCGCTCGGTGTTCACGATCAGTCGGATACGGGCAAACTCATCCGGTGGAAGGTCTCCGTAGCGGCTCAAAAGCCCATCGACGAGCGCGCGTGCAAAATCAATTCCGGGAGGGAGAGCGAAAAGACCAGAGCTTTCGCGACCGTCAGCCAAGAGCGCCCCCGATCCGCAAGCGCTCGATCCAAGGGGTGGGGCCCTCGAACCGGGCGATGCGACCATCGCCCTCAGGCGAGAGGACAAGTCTGAGCGCCGCCTTCGGGGCGGCCGCACCTAGCCGGTCGGGCCATTCGATCAGACAGATGCCATCTTCAAAGGCGGCGTCGAGGCCCAGCTCGAGGATTTCGTCAGGGCTTGTCAGGCGATAGAGATCACAATGCCAGATTTCAGCCTCTGGGTCGTCGTAGGTCTGGACCAGCGTAAAAGTCGGGGAAGGGACATCCTCCTCGCGCCCAAGCCGCGCCCGGATCAGGGCCCGCGCGAAAGCGGTTTTGCCTGCGCCAATGTTTCCCTCGAGAAGAAGTGTGTCACCCGGCCGCAATAGCGGGGCCAAACGCCCCGCAAGGGCGGCCGTCGCAGCATCGTCGGCAAGGAAAAGCGAGGCGGTCTCAGGCGTCATGCCAGCAGACTAGGGGCTCTCCCTCCGGCTGCAAGTCGAATTATTGCGCGGCGACCGGGTGGTTTCTGCTGTGCATGAAAAGAGCGAGCGGCTGGGCGATTTCGGGCGCCTTGAGAAAGCTGATCAGCGAATAGCCGTTCGGAAGCGGTATTGCGCGGCAGATCATCTGTCGGCCATCGAGAAGGGACAGAGGTTCTTCCCAAGAATCCCGTCCGCCGTGGCCGCCTATGAAATCACGGATCATCGCCCAGACGGGGGTTGGCACACAAGAATGTTGCCACTCGGCAGCTTCATCGGCCAGATAAACCGGGCTCATCCCGCGATCTTTTGCGATGCCCCAAAGATCATGGTAGGCCTTGTTGCTGATCACGACCGAGCCGGTCGAGGAAATAACGACCGCAGCATCGCGCATCCCGTCAAGCGCTGCATGGGCTAGCTCGATCTCGGTCCGGAAGCGCCGGGTCAGCGACACATCGGCAGAAACATCTTCGAAAAGCAGCGCGATCGCGCCGTTCGGGTGGGGGCGGCCCGTTACCCGATAGGTCGATCCATTGGGCAGGCTCCAGACCTCACAATAGCTTCCGCTTTCGGCGGCGGATTCCAGAGCCGCCAGTTCTTCTCGCCAGGAAAGATAGTTTTTCGGCTCCGGCAGAACGCGGGCCTCGCGCATCCTGTCGAGAACCGAGCGGATCTGGGGCCTTGCACTCAGGAATTCGACCGGAAGGCCCGTCAGATCGAGTAGCGCGGGGTTAAAGCTCAGGAGGCGCCGGTCGCGGCCAAAAATGGCCAAGCCAATCGAAAGTTGGGCAAATGTCTTGCTGAGCGTGTCGACAAAGGCCCGCTGGGTCGCCTCGGCCCGCACGACAGCCGTTATATCAACAGCGAAACGGACTATTTCACGTCCGCGCCTGACGCTCGAAATCTCAAACCAGGTTTCGGCCTCGCCCTCGATCGGATCGAGCCGGACTCTTTTGGCATTGTAGCCCTGATCATCGACCGGAATATCGAAGCGCGAAAAGATATTGCGGGGGGGCCAAGTCGGACCAATGTCGCTTTGCGCCACGATCAGACTGTCAACCATATTGAGGTAGGAATTGTTGGCCCAGACAACTTGTCGGGTCGCATCCTCTTTCCAGATCAGCATTGGCGCGTCTTCGGAAATGGCGCGCAGGCTCGAGACTTCTTGTTCAAGCGAGGCGGCGATGAGCCGGTCGGTTGCAGAACGCTCTCCGGTTTCGGAGCCATTGTCGAAGGTGATCCGCGAGTAGCCATCCCACCATTCCGCATCAAGCGAGAGTGTAGGATCGTTGGGCGAGACGATGCGCTTGCGCCCATCTGACGAAAGCGAAGCCAAAGCAACGCGAAGCTGCGGAAACTGGGCCGAGAAGAGGCGAATGAAGGCCTCCCAATCGGTTTGCCCTCTGTCGCGAGCGGGCATCAAACGCTTGGCAAGCGGAGAGGAATCAACAAGTACATGGCCATCGAACAGAAAAGCGACAGCGCTTTCTGCCTCGCGCAGCAATTCGCGTGCGGTCTGTTTGCGAGGGCGGAACATATACCTGAGAAAGCTCAGATAGGTCGCCGCGCCCAGAACCGCGGTTATACCAACGAAGAATGGCCAAAACCCAACGATAGACTGCATTCTGCGAATCCTTTGTTTCCGCAGGAAAAGTTCGGGGAAATTGGTTAATGGTGCCTTAAGGCCCAATCAGACGATATGAGGATTATCGCCCAAGGGGCCGTGCGCCCTGTCACGGGTGGGATCAATGGCATCGCGCGGCCACTCGACAAGGATGATGGCGCCAACCTGTCGGCGCCCGGTGACCCGCCCCATTCCGTTCGAGAATTCGAGTCGTGCGCCCGATCGCTCCAAAAGGGTCTTGGCAATGAATAGGCCAAGGCCCATTCCCTCATATCCCGGCCGTTCGCCACCAGTCTCTTCCGCCTTGCGGTTTCTGACAAAGGGATCGCCGATCCGCCCGATGAGAGAGGGAGGATAGCCCGGTCCATCGTCCGAAATCCGAAGGCTGATCGTCGCGGCGTCCCAGTGAACCTCGATCTCGACGGCGCTCTCTGCAAAGTCGACAGCATTCTGGATCAGATTGCGTAGCCCGTGGACGATTTCCGGCCTGCGCTCGATAACCGGCTGGCGCTTGGGGTGTTCGGTGTCGGAGGAGACCGCAAAGCTCAGGGACTTTCCGCGATGGGCGTGCGGTTCGGCTGCTTCAAGTACGATCCCCTCAAGCGGAGCACGGCGCAGCATTTGGTCATCCTTGCCAGCGCGCCCCATCGAGCGAAGGATATCGCGGCAGCGGTCGGCCTGTTCGCCGATTAGGCGGATATCTTCGATCAGGTCTTCGCGGTCGGCTGCCTCGGCCAAGAGCTCTGAACTGGCCAGCTTGATCGTCGCAAGCGGCGTTCCAAGTTCATGCGCCGCCGCGGCGACGACGCCGCCGAGGTCGGTCAGCTTCTGCTCGCGGGCGAGCGCCATCTGGGTTGCCAGAAGCGCATCCCCCATCGAGTGCATCTCGCTTGTGACCTGCCGGGCATAGAGGCCCAGAAAGGTCACGCCGATCATCATGGCCACCCAAAAGCCGAACAGAAACAGATTTGGCAGGCCGATCTCCGCGCCGCCGGGAAGGACGATCGGAAAGAAGAACCGGCTCAGCGCCGTAACCAGAAGAATCGACACCCCGCCAATCAAAGCGGTGCTCCGCAGCGGCAAAAAGGTCGCGGCGATCGTGACTGGCACGAGCATGAGGATCGAGAACGGGTTGTTGAGGCCGCCCGTCAGATAAAGAAGAAGGCCGAGCTGCAGAAGATCGAAGAGGAGCATCACCGTGGCCTGCGTGACTGTCAGGCGCGTGCTTTGCGGGAAGAGGAACGTTGAAAACAGATTGGCAAGCACCGAAGCGCCAACCGCCAGGGCGACAAGGCCAATCTCGATCTGAAGGCGGAAGATTTCAGAAGCGACAAAAAGCGCGGCGACCTGACCGGCAATGGCGATCCACCGCAGGGTCACCAGCGTCCGCAGCCTAACCCAATCGCTGCGGGCGCGGTCCTGAAAGAGTTCTAGCTCGGATACCGGCATGGGCCCGCTCGATTTATTGTGACTGGCTGGCCTATTGTTATTTCCCGATCTAGCGGCGATCAATGCACCCGAACAGAAAGGACCGAATATGCAAAGGCTGATCGCGTTTGGGGCTGGTATTGCAGTGATCATTCTGATCGCCGCGACCTATGTTGCGACGATGATGGGTGGCGAGGACGACATCTTCGCCGAATGTCCCGGTTCGCAGTCTGCCGGAGCGGTGGGCGGCCCCTTCACGCTTGTCGATGAAAACGGCGAGACCGTAACCGATCAGGACGTGATCACCGAACCGACGCTTCTCTATTTTGGCTATACCTTCTGCCCCGATGTCTGCCCGCTGGATTCCCAGCGCAACGCCGACGCCACGGATATTCTTGCCGAGCAGGGCATCTCTGTCCGCCCGGTTTTCATCTCGGTCGATCCCGATCGCGATACGCCCGAAGTTGTGGCCGCGTTCACCGACTACTTTCACGAAAAAATGCTTGGCCTGACAGGCTCGCCGGAACAGGTCGCCGCGGCCTCGCGGGCCTACAAGACTTACTACAAGAAGAACGACGATGATCCGCAGTTCTATACCGTTGATCACTCAACCTTCACCTATCTCGTGATGCCCGGCCATGGCGTGGTCGATTTCTTCCGGCGCGACGATACCGCCGACACAATCGCAACACGCGCGGCCTGTTTTGCAGAGGCAGCGGCTTCCGCGAATTGACCTTTGGGAAATATGGCGGCAACGTCATATGCAACACGAGGAATTAGTGGATGACGACAGACACTCTCGATCTTGGGCGCGATCCGTCCATTCTTCTGGTCGATGACGACGAGGCCTTTCTCAAGCGCCTCGCCAAAGCGATGGAGCGTCGGGGGTTCTCGGTCGAGATGGCGGGCTCTGTTGCGGCAGGCAAAGCGATCGCCACCGCGAGGCCGCCGGCCTATGCTGTGGTCGATCTGCGGCTCGAGGATGGCAACGGCCTCGATGTCGTCGAGGTGCTGCGCGAGCGGCGCCCAGATTGCCGAACTGTTGTCCTGACGGGATATGGCGCCATCGCCACGGCCGTGGCCGCGGTCAAGATCGGGGCGACCGACTATCTCTCCAAACCTGCCGACGCCAACGACGTGATCAACGCGCTTTTGCAAACCGGCGACGCGCTGCCGCCGCCGCCGGAAAACCCGATGAGCGCCGACCGCGTGCGTTGGGAACACATCCAGCGGGTATATGAGCTTTGCGATCGCAACGTTAGCGAGACGGCGCGGCGGCTCAACATGCATCGCCGGACGCTCCAGCGCATCCTCGCCAAGCGCAGCCCGCGTTAGATCGTAAAGACCTTCTGAACCCGGTCGATCTTCGTCCCGTCTCGCAACGGGACGTCTTTGATCACGGCATGATCGGCAAAGCCCATCCGCGAGTAATAGGCGAGGCCCAGCGCATTGTCGGCGCGGATCGTGGCATCGATCGCCACAACATCCGCCGCCCGCGCCGCAGCGAGGGTGAGCGCAAAGAGCCCTCGGCCAACACCCGATCCTCGGCGCCCTTCGTCCACGAAGGTTGCAATCACGGCCCAGTCATCCGGTAATTTGCCCTCGCCTTGCCAATCGGGGTCAGCACGCTCCAAAGCCTGAAAGCCGATCACCGCGCCATCCTGCAGCGCAACAAAACACGAAATTCCAAGCGGCGGCGCGATGTAGTGGCCTAGCATTCGCTGCGCGTCAAAACTTGATTGATGGGCCGTAGTTCCGCCTGCGGCGATAATGCGATTGAGCGTATCGGCCATGGCCAAGGCATCGGCGGGGATTGCAGGGCGAAAGACAGGGGTCATGCCAGAGCAGCGATCAGGGCGCGATGGCGGGCCAGATAGGCCTCACGCACCTCGACCGGCGGGCGCAGGTGGATTTTAAGCGATTGGGCCAAGTTAGTGTCTGGTTTCCCGAAGAAGCGGTTGGCTTCTTCAGTGGTAAATCCGGCGATCTGGATGGCTTCGAGCCAGGCGGAAATCTTGTCGGCCTTCTTGATCTGTTTCTTGATCGCCACAGGGATCTGTGCGGGCAGGCCAAAGCGGATGTGCACCGCAGCAGTCAGCCGATCGTCCAGCGCGCCATAGCCCGGCCCGACCGCTGCCTTGACCGGGCTGATCATGTCGCCGATCACATATTCCGGCGCATCGTGCAGCAGAGCGGCCAGCCGCCACTTCGCTGGCGCGGCGGGATAGAGGTGGCCATAGATTTCTTCGACCAAGAGCGAATGCTCGGCCACAGAATAGGGATAATCCCCCTTCGTCTGGCCGTTCCACCGCGCCACGAAGGCTAGGCCGTGGGCGATGTCCTCGATTTCGATATCCATCGGTGTCGGATCGAGCAGGTCGAGCCGCCGCCCCGAGAGCATCCTTTGCCACGCGCGCGGCTGTTTCATTGGGCGGCCCCTGTTCTTCGCCTTGCATGCCGAAGCCGGAACCTGCGCCCGCCTACGCCCCACTGTCAACAACCGATAAAGCTCGATTGAGGCCTTGGTTGCCGCGGGCGGGGCGCAATGCTATGCCAGCCGGCGAAACCGGATAAGGAGTGCGGCCCATGGCCAAGGATTACATCGTTCGCGACATCAAGCTTGCCGACTATGGCCGCAAAGAGCTCGACATTGCCGAGACCGAAATGCCGGGCCTGATGGCGCTGCGCGATGAATATGGCTCCAAGCAGCCGCTCAAGGGCGCCAAGATCGCCGGCTCCTTGCACATGACGATCCAGACCGCTGTTCTGATCGAGA
>JAHEBR010000341.1 GCA_024642185.1 Marivivens sp.
CAACCGGCTTCATCGGCCCAAAGCGCAGCGTCTCGCGGCCGCGTTCGGCCATCACCTCGATCGGCAGGCAACCGTCGAAATATGGGGTGGGGTTGGGGGAAGACGTCGCTTCGCCCTCGTGAAACTCGGTCTTGTCGGCCGCCAGAAGCGCGTCGATGAACGCCTCGTATTGGGCCTTGGTCATCGGGCAGTTGAGGTAGGCGGTGCGCTCTTCCTCGGTCTCGCCCTTGTCATAGCGCGATTGCATCCACGCCACGTCCATATCGACGCTGTCGAAATAGACGATGGGGGCGATTGCGTCGAAGAAGGCGAGCGCCGTGGCGCCGGTTTCGGCCTGGATGGCCTGGCCCAAGGCGGGCGAGGTCAGGGGACCGGTCGAGAAGATCCACTTGCCGCTTGAGGGAAGCTCTGCAACCTCCTCATAAGACACCGAAATATTCGGATGTGCCATGAGCGCGGCAGTGACCGATTCGGCAAAGGGATCGCGGTCGACCGCCAAGGCGCCACCCGCCGGAAGGCGATGGCGGGTCGCCATCTCCATGATGATCCCCTTGGCCGCCCGCATCTCCCAATGCAGAAGGCCCACGGCGTTTTGCTCGCTGTCGTCCGAACGGAAGGAGTTGGAACAGACCATCTCGGCCAGATGGCCGGTCTTGTGGGCAAAGGTCTCGACCTTGGGGCGCATTTCGTGGATCACCACGCGCACGCCCGCATTGGCCGCCTGCCAAGCCGCTTCGGAACCGGCCATTCCGCCGCCGACGATGTGAAGTGTCTCGCTCATGGCAGCCCGCATAGGGCTTTTGCCGCCGGTTGGAAAGGGATCAGTTGCCCACAAGGCCGCGCGACCAGAGGCCCGCAAGGGGATCGGGGAAGGCGAAAGCTGGCTTTTGCGCGAAGGTGTAGGAGGCCGCGACGAAAAGGCCGGTAAGGGTGTCAAAGCCGGTCAGGGCATCGGCGCGATAGCCGACCGTGACGGCAAGGGGCGTATAGCGCGGCTGGTAGCTGAGGGCCACTTCGGCCTGAGCGCCGATGGCCGAGATATTGGCCTCGTCAAACTCCGCCACGGTGGCCGAAGCGGCAAAGGAGAAGGCGTCGCTCAGGCTGTGTTCCCACGAGGCGCTGGCGAAGATGTAATCGAGCGCGCCGGGGCGGGCGAGGCCTCCGCCTGCCCGGAGGCCGAAGGTCGTGCCTTCCCGCTCCCAAACGCCTTCGATCCCCGCTTCGATCGCCCAGATCGGCGCGTTGTCGAGATCGCTGAACTGAACGAAGGCGCCATAGCGGCGGTCGCTGTCGGGGATGAGGTAGAGATGCGCGCCGGCGCTGGCGAGCAAGCCGCCGGAGGCTGGATCAAGGCTGGCGTCAAGCTGGAGGCCATGCTGGCGGGTGATCAGATAGCTCGCCGCAAGATCGGCCGAGCCGCTGCTTTTGAGCGTGAGCGTTGCGCCGTCAAAGCCGATCAGACTGCTCTGCGCCGAGGCGCCGTTATTGAGAAAAAGCAGGGAAACAAGGGCCAGTCGCAGCATGGGTCACTCCGGTGAAAACTGCGCCGTTCTGGCTGCGGCCCGCGAGGACGCAGGCAGGCTCATTTCGCCGGAATTTCATCGAATTTAAATGAAAAAGTTGAAGAAGGGTTAACCGGGGCGCGAGCCCCGGTTATTCCTCGTCTTCGTCCTCGTCCTGCTCGGCAATCCAGGCGACCGAGACCACCTCTTCGCCCTTGGCCGTATCGAAAACCTTGACCCCACCGGCGCTGCGCGAGCGGAAGCTGATGCCTTCGACAGGCACGCGGATCGATTGGCCCGTGGACGTCACCAGCATGATCTGATCGCCCATCTCAACCGGGAAGGAGGAGACGATCTCGCCGCCGCGCATGGCCTTGTCCATCGCCGTGACCCCCATACCGCCGCGGCCGCGCACCGGATAATCGTGGCTCGAGGAAAGCTTGCCCGAGCCCTTGGCGGTAATGGTCAGGATCAGGTTCTCGACCGCCGACATCTCGGCATAGCGTTCGGCCGAGATCGCGCCAGCCACGGCCTCTTCATCCTCGTCGGCCTCGGCCTCGTCAGCCACGCCCGCCATGGCGCGGCGCATCTTGAGGTAGCCTGCGCGCTCTTCGGCGGTGGCGTCGAAATGGCGGATCACCGACATCGACACGACCTTGTCGTCGCCGCGCAGACGGATGCCGCGCACGCCGGTGGAATCGCGGCCTTTGAAGACGCGCACATCCGTGACGGGGAAGCG
>JAHEBR010000088.1 GCA_024642185.1 Marivivens sp.
CGTCGATCACGGGGTCGGGCGCTATCTGGGCCTTGAGGTCATCACCGCCCTTGGCGCGGCGCATGAATGCCTCGCGCTCGAATATGCGGAAAACGCCAAGCTCTATCTTCCGGTCGAAAACATCGAGCTTCTGTCGCGCTTCGGCCATGAGGAGGGCCTCCTCGACAAGCTGGGCGGCGGGGCGTGGCAGGCCAAGAAGGCCAAGCTGAAGGAACGCATCCGCCAGATGGCGGAAAAGCTCATCCGCGTGGCCGCCGAGCGCGCGCTGCGCAAAGCGCCGGCGCTGTCCCCGCCCGACGGGATGTGGGACCAGTTCCTCGCCCGCTTTCCTTACGCCGAGACCGACGACCAGTTGCAGGCGATCGAAGACGTCCTGACTGATCTCGATTCAGGCCAGCCGATGGATCGCCTGATCTGTGGCGATGTGGGTTTCGGCAAGACCGAGGTGGCGATCCGCGCGGCCTTTGTCGCGGCCATGTCGGGGATGCAGGTGGCGATCATTGCGCCGACCACGCTTCTCGCCCGTCAGCACTACAAAGGCTTTGCCGAACGGTTCCGTGGCTTTCCCATTCAGGTCATGCCGCTCTCGCGCTTTGTCTCGGCCCGCGATGCGGCGCTGACGCGCGAGGGGCTCACGAACGGCCGCGTCGATATCGTCATCGGCACCCATGCGCTTTTGGCCAAGGGGATCAAGTTCAAGAACCTCGGCCTTCTCATTATCGACGAAGAGCAGCACTTTGGCGTCCAGCACAAGGAGCGGCTGAAGCAGCTGCGCTCTGATGTCCACGTTCTGACCCTTACCGCCACGCCCATTCCGCGCACCCTGCAAATGGCGCTGTCGGGCGTGCGCGAGTTGTCGATCATCGGGACGCCCCCGATCGACCGTCTGGCGATCCGCACCTACGTCAGCGAATTCGACACGATCACCATCCGCGAGGCGCTCCTGCGAGAGCATTATCGCGGCGGACAATCGTTCTTCGTCGTGCCGCGCATCGCCGATCTGCCCGAGATGGAGGATTGGCTCAAGCGCGAGGTGCCGGAGGTCTCGGTGGTTGTGGCGCACGGGCAGATGGCGGCGGGTGAGCTCGATGACCGGATGAACGCCTTCTACGATGGCAAGTTCGATGTGCTTTTGGCGACGACCATCGTCGAATCCGGCCTCGATATCCCGACTGCCAACACCATGGTCGTCCATCGCGCCGATATGTTTGGCTTGGCCCAGCTCTATCAGATCCGCGGCCGCGTCGGCCGGTCGAAAACCCGCGCCTATGCTTATCTCACGACCAAACCCCGCGCCAAGCTGACGCCGCAGGCGGAAAAGCGGCTGCGCGTGCTCGGGAGCCTCGACACGCTCGGCGCGGGCTTTACGCTGGCGAGCCAGGATCTCGATATCCGCGGGGCGGGCAACCTTCTGGGCGAGGAACAGTCGGGCCATGTCCGCGAGGTGGGCTATGAGCTTTACCAGCAGATGCTGGAAGACGAGATCGCCCGCATCCGCGCGGGCAAGGGCGAGGGGCTGGTGGATGATGACGGCCACTGGGCGCCGCAGATCAACCTCGGCGTGCCGGTGCTGATCCCCGAGGCCTATGTCCCCGACCTCGACGTGCGCCTTGGCCTTTACCGCCGCTTGGCTGACCTGACGACCAAGGTCGAGCTGGAGGGTTTTGCCGCCGAGCTGATCGACCGTTTCGGCAAGCTGCCCAAAGAGGTCAATACGCTCATGCTCATCGTGCGGATCAAGGCCATGTGCAAACGTGCCGGGATCAGCCAGCTTGACGGCGGCCCCAAGGGCGCGACGATCCGCTTCCACAACGACAAGTTCGCCTCGCCCAAGGGGCTGGTGGAGTTCATCGGCGATCAGCGGGGGCTCGCCAAGGTCAAGGACAACAAGATCATTGTGCGCCGCGACTGGAATTCCGAGGCCGACCGGATCAAGGGCGCCTTCTCGATTGCCCGCGATATGGCCGAAAAGGCGAAGGTCTCCTAGGCGTCCTGCTCTTTGGCAAGGCGCTGGATTTCTTCGATCACCGAAACCCAAAGCTCGGGCGGCTGCGCGCCGGAAACAACATGGCGGTTGTCGACGACAAACGTTGGCACCGCGCTCACCCCCATCTCGCGGCTATGGGCATCGCGGGATTTGATGGTCTCGAGGTCGGCGTCCGAGGCGAGAAGGCGGGCGATCATCTCGCGATCAAGCCCAACCTCGCCGGCAATATCGGCCAAGGTCTCGTGATCGCCGATGTTGCGGCCATCGACGAAATAGGCGCGGAACAGCGCCGCAACCATCGCCGTCTGCTTGCCCTCGAGCCCCGCCCAATGGATCAGCCGGTGCGCGTCGAGCGTATTGGGGGTAACTTGAATGCCCTCGAAATTGATCTTGAGCCCCGCCTTCTCGGCGTGCTGGGCCACCGGCAGATAGGCCTTCACCGCACCTTCCTGACCGCCGAATTTCGTCTCGAGATAGGTGCGCCGGTCAACGCCACCGCTCGGCATATTCGGGTTGAGCTGGAAGGGATGCCATTCGATCTCGAAGGGATGGTCGCCCACTTTCTCGAGCGCGCGTTCGAGATTGGCCTTGCCGATATAGCACCAGGGGCAGATCGGGTCGGAGAGGATATCAAGCTTGATCATGGTCGGTTTCCCAGTCCTGCCGCAGGACACGGCGCAGGAGCTTGTTGTTGGCGCCGCGCGGAAGGTTTTCCATGCGGACGAAAAGGCGCGGGCACTTATAGCGTGCGAGGCGTTCGGCGGCAAAGGCGGCAAGCGCGTCCTCGGTCACATCCTCGTGGGCGACGTAGAAGAGGCCGATGACGGTGGTGTCGGCCTTCACCCTCAACTCGCAAGCGGCGGCGTCGGTGATCGCCGGATGGGCGGTCATCGCGTCCTCGACCTCGACGGGGCTGACGCGGTAGCCGCCCGCGTTCATCATGTCGTCGGCGCGGCCCTCGTAGGTAAGGGTGAAATCCTCACCCATCCGGCCCACATCGCCGGTCAGGAACCACTCGCCCTGAAACCGCGCGGCGGTCTCTTCGGGCTGGCCGAGATAGCCGAGCATGAGGCCCGGATCGGAGCGGTGCACGGCGATAACGCCGGCTTCGCCCAAGGGCACGGGGCCATCCGTGCCGATCAGCGCCACGCGGCGGCCGGGTTGGGGGCGGCCGAGTGTTGTGACAGGAGCGGGGGCGCTAGGGTTGGCCGACACGAAGGTCGAACATTCCGACATCCCGTAGGCCTCAAAGACCGGCGTGCCGCTGGCCTTTTCCCAAGCGCGGGCCACCTCGGAGGGGAGCTTTTCGCCCGCCGAGAGGCCGTGGCGGAGCTTTGGCAGGGCAGGCACGGGGGCGCGCAGCATTTGCCGGTAGACCCCCGGCGCGGCGGCAAAGATCGTCGCCTCGTGTTCGGCCAGAAGCCTCGCGAGTTCGCTGGGGGCGGTTCCGGCTGCGGGGATCAGGGCGCTCGCGCCGAGCGACCACGGGTCCATGAGGCCGGTGCCGAGGGTGTAGGTCCAGTTGAAGGCGCCTGCGTGGAGAAGGCGGTCGGCCTCGGTCAGCCCATACCAGCCCTGCCACATCATCCGCCGCGCCCAGATCGCGCGGTGGGCATGGACCACGGCGCGGGGGCGGCCCGAGGTGCCGGAGGTGAAGATGATATAGGCGGGGCGGTTCGGATCGCCGAGCGCATACTCGGCTGGCGGCAGATCACGGAAGGCGCGGAGCCGCTCGAGCGGCAGAACCGGCGCCGTGTGGTCGGGCAAGGCGATGCCCGAGGCGGCGAGGATCAGTTTCGGCGCGAGCCCCGCGCTCATGGCGGTGATCTCACGCTCGGTGAGTTGCGAGGAGGTCGGGACCGGCACGAGGCCTGCGGCTATGGCGCCGAGATAGGCGATAGGGAAGTCGGGCGTATTGCCGAGCCGCATAAGGACGATGTCGCCGGGCACCAACCCTTCGCGCAAGAGGCCCGTCGCGGTGCCGCGGACCGCGGTTTCCAGATCGGCGTAGGTCCAGCTTTCGGGATGCGCGCCGCCGATCACGCGGAGCGCCGTCTTTTCGGCAAGCGCGCCTGCGCGGGCAAGCACATGGGCGGCCATATTGAACGGCGTGGGGCAGGGGGCGGGGGCGCCCTGATCGAAGAGGCTCAGCATGAGCCTTGGCTAGTGCGGCCTTGCACCAGTTGCAAGCGGATGGGGGCCGGATTATGAGGGCGCATGACCGCCCGCGACCCAAAATCCCTGATCCGCATCGCCCGCGCGCAAGGCAGCGACGAGCTGGCCCAGCCGCTGGATCTTGGCGCACGGGTGCGCGAGCTGCGTAAAGAGCGCAGCTGGACGCTCGAGCAGGCGGCGCAGAAGGCGGGGCTGGCGCGGTCGACGCTGTCGAAGATCGAGAACGGCCAGATGTCGCCGACCTACGAGGCGTTGAAGAAGCTGGCCATTGGCCTTGATATTTCGGTGCCTCAACTTTTCACCCCGCCCAGCAAAGGGCAGGTGAATGGCCGGATTGCGCTGACCAGATCGGGTGAGGGCAGCCGCCACATCACCACGACATATGAGCACGAGCTCTTGGCCGATCAGCTGACCCGTAAACAGATGCTGCCCTATCGCGCGCGTATCCGGGCGCGCTCCATCGAAGAGTTCGAAGGCTGGGTGCGGCATGACGGCGAGGAGTTTCTCTACGTCCTGACGGGCACCGTGCGGCTTTTCACCGAATTCTATGAACCGATCGACATGAAGCGCGGCGACAGCACCTATTATGACGCGGCGATGGGCCACAATGTGATTTCGACAAGCGCCGAAGACGCGACGATCCTTTGGGTAACGTCGCTGGGCTAGGGGGCGCTGCCCCCGTCCGCTATGCGGACTCCCCCGGAGTATTTTTGGCCAAAAGAAGGGCTGAGACTCAGAACCAGCCCTGAACGGTGCGGGCGCCGTCGGCCACGTCTTCGCCGAGACCGGCGATGGTGTTGCAACCCGCAAGCGCGACCGTAAGACAAAGTAGAAGCGTTTTGAGTTTCATCGGTCCGATTTCCATTGCCTGTGCTGCCGGTTTGGTCCGGCCTCATCAGGACGTAATGCGGTCTGCCTCATTATGCAATCTCTGGGCGCTTTTCCGACCGATTCGCGCGGAGTCTTTACGATTGAGCGGATCTGAAGAATCTCGGAAATGCGCCGTGCAATCTGAGGTTGTATGTCTGTCAAATAGGTGCCGTTGGGCTCAGCCGGGGTCAAGCAGCGCAAGCCAACTAGATAGGGTGGAGAACCTTGTTGCAAAGGCTAGAGATGGAGGACGCAGGGCATGAAAAACTCTGGTGTCACTTTGGAGACAATGGCTCGGGGGCCTTACTGCATTCAAAGAACGGGCCGCAAACTCCCGCAGTTGAACATAAACTTTTGTGTTGGACCTGCGCGGTGGATTGCTTATAAAGGGGGCACTGCTCGATAGGTTTCTTGCCTGTATGAAACCTGCCTCAATAACTTAACGCCGGCCTTGTGCCGGCGTTTTTTTCTTTTCGGGCGTGATCGGGCATTTTCTTCGCATCTGCAGCATGACAGTCTCGGGCCTGAAATTGGCGGGAGAGGTCGGTCATGTCGCTCAAAGGGAAAACGGCAGTTATCACGGGGTCGAACTCTGGGATCGGGCTCGGGGTGGCGCGGGCTTTGGCGGGGGCCGGGGCGGATGTTGTTCTCAACTCCTTCACCGACCGAGCCGAGGATCACGCGCTGGCCGAGGCGCTTGGGGCCGAGTTTGGTGTCGTGTCGCGGTATATCCGGGCCGATCTGTCGAAGGCCGAGGAGGCGCGGGGGCTGATCGAGGCGGCGGGGGTTTGCGATATTCTCGTCAATAACGCCGGGATCCAGCATGTGGCGCCGGTTGACGAATTTCCCATCGAAAAGTGGGATGCGATCCTTGCGATCAATCTCTCCTCGGCGTTTCACACCTCGGCCATTGCCTTGCCGATGATGCGCAAGGCGGGCTGGGGGCGGATCGTGAATATCGCTTCGGCGCACGGGCTGACCGCCTCGCCCTTCAAATCGGCCTATATCGCCGCCAAGCATGGGGTGGTTGGCCTGACCAAGACCGTCGCGCTGGAAACGGCGGAAGAGGCGATCACCTGCAACGCCATCTGCCCCGGCTATGTGCTGACGCCGCTTGTCGAGGCGCAGATCCCCGATCAGATGAAGGTGCACGGGATGGACCGTGAGACGGTGATCCGCGAGGTGATGCTGACGCGTCAGCCGTCGAAGGAATTCGCCACCGTCGAGCAGCTGGGCGGGACGACCGTATTTCTCTGCTCGGATGCCGCTGCCCAGATCACCGGCACGACGATCAGCGTCGATGGCGGTTGGACGGCGCTCTAGGCCGACAGGATCAGACCGAGGGCGATTGCCCACATGGTTGCGCCGATGGTGATTTCGATGATCTGCCAGGCGCGCGGCTTTTTCAGGAGCGGCGCCAGCAGGCGCGCACCATAGCCGAGCGCGAAGAAGAAGACGAAAGAGGCCGAGGCCGCGCCGATGGCAAAGGCGATCTTGTCGGCCACTTCGGGATAGCCTGTCGAGACGGCGCCGACGATGCCGAGCGTGTCGAGATAGACATGCGGATTGAGCCAGGTGAAGGCGGCTCCGGCCAGCAGAACCTTGGCGAGCGTCGGTTGCGAGGCGCCGGCCTTGAGGGCTTCGCCGCCCTGCACGGCGGCGCGGAAACGCAGCGCACCGTAGACGAAGAGGAAGGCCGCGCCGGCGAGGCTCATCGCCCGAGGGAGCCACGGCAGGGCCGCGACAAAGGCACCGAAACCGGCCACGCCGATGACGATCAGGATAGCGTCGGAGACCGAGCACAGAAGGCAGAGCCAGAAGACATGGGCGCGCAAAAGCCCCTGGCGCAGGACGAAAGCGTTTTGCGCGCCGATGGCGAGGATGATCGAAAAGCCGGTGAAAAAGCCGGTGAGCGCCGGGATCATTCCGGTCTCGCGGCCTTTGCCGCCGCCTCGGCCTTGGCCTTGGCGGCCTTCTTGTCGGCCGGATAGACGAGGCCCGCCGAGATCACCAGTTTGGCGGCGTCCTCGACGCTCATGTCGAGCGGGATCACATCGGCCTTGGGCACGAACAGGAGGAAGCCCGAGGTGGGGTTGGGGGTTGTGGGCAGGAAGACGGTCATCACCTCGTCCTCGCGCGGCACCTTCTGGGCGATCTCGCCCTTGGCGCTCGTGGAGACAAAGCCAACCGCCCAGAGGCCGGGGCGGGGGTATTCGACAAGGCAGGCGCGGTCGAAGGAGGTCTCGGATTGCGAGAACACGGTCTCGGCGATCTGTTTCACCCCGCCATAGACCGAGCGGATGATCGGCATCCGTTCGACAAGGCCCTCGCCCCAGCGGATGAAGCTGCGGCCGATGAGGCCCTTGGCGATCCAGCCGACGACGACGGTGAACGCGAGAAACAGGATGACACCGACGCCGCGGACATTGAGGGTCACGGCGTCAGAGCCTTCAAGCCCGAAGAGCCGGTTGATAAGCTCCTGCGGGTGATAGGCCTGCGGGATGAAGGGCCAGACCACGCCATCGACCCATCCCAGAACGGTCGTGACCAACCAGAAGGTCATGCCGATCGGCGCGATCACCACAAGGCCCGCGAGGAAGTTGTTGCGGAATGCCGTCAGGATGCCGCTGCGGCGGCGGGGAGCATGATCGTCGTGGTGGTCGGGTCCGCTCACTTGGGCCTCTCGGAGAAGTTCTTTGGCAAAATAGGCTGGCGCGTTTGGGTTTCCAAGGGGCGGGCGATCAGACCTTGGCGAGTTCCACGGCAATCGCCGCGCCGAGGCGGGCGTTGTTGAGGACGAGCGCGATATTGGCCTCGAGGCTGGCGCCGTGGGTCAGCTCGAAGATGCGCTGGAGAAGGAACGGGGTCACGGCTTTGGCGGCGATGCCCTTTGCCTCGGCCTCGGCCAGCGCCTTGGCGATGTGCGGCGCAAGCACCTCCGAGGGGATTTCGGCGTCAGCCGGGATCGGGTTGGCGACCAGCTGTCCG
>JAHEBR010000089.1 GCA_024642185.1 Marivivens sp.
TCCCAAAGATGGCCATCGGGATCAGCGACATAGCTCGAATAGCCGCCCCAGTCGGTCTTGAAGGGCTCGGCCACGGGCGTCGCCCCCGCCGCGATGGCGCGGGCAAACATCGCGTCGACCCCGGCCTCGGACGGCTGGTTCTGCGCGAGCGTCATCGCGCCGGTTTTCAGGTCGGAAATGTCACGGCCTGTCTCGCGGGCGAGACCCGCAAGCGTGAAGAGGCCAAACTTGGAGCCGTTCATCGCATAGAAGGCCACCTCTTCCATCGCGCTTTCCAGCTCCCAGCCCAGCGCCTCGTAATAGGCCCGCGCCCGCCTCAGATCGCGCACAGCGAGCGTGATGAAGGTCACACGGTTCATCGGCAGGGTCATGGCATGTTCTTTCCGGCTATGATGCTGGTGCCATCATCGTCGCTGACCTCGATGGTTTGGGCGCGATCGCCCAGCTCGTCAAAGAGCTCCACGCCGGTGCCGGTCATGAACGCCTGTGCGCCGAGGGCGCAGATCTCGTCATAGAGGGCGGCGCGGCGGGTGGCGTCGAGGTGGGCGGCGATCTCGTCGAGAAGAAGGATCGGCGGCGCGCCGAAATCGCGGGCCAGCGCGCGGCCATTGGCGAGGATGAGCGAGATGAGCAGCGCCTTCTGCTCGCCGGTCGAGCAATCTTTGGCCGGAACGCCCTTGGCACGGAAGGTGGCCTCGAGATCGCCGCGATGGGGGCCGATGAGCGTGCGCCCAGCAGCAAGATCGCGGGCGCGGCCCAAGGCCAGGGCCTCTTTCAGCCCCTCTTCATCCTCCGGCGCATCGCCTTCGGGTTGGCTCAGGGCCAGATCGGCCACGGGAAAGGCCGTTTCCGCCGCCTCCTGCGCGTCGAGAAGCTGAGCCACGGCGAAGCGGCGGTTCTGCCAGATGGTGGCGCCAGAGGATGCCATCTGGGCCTCGAGCGCGGCATACCAGTGGGCGTCGCGCACCATGTCCTTCAAGAGGCGGTTGCGTTCGCGCATGGCCTTTTCATAGGCGAGGACGGCCTCGGCATGGGTCGGCTCAAAGCTGAGGGTGATCCGGTCGAGGAACCGGCGACGGCCATCGGCACCTTCGATCCAAAGCCTGTCCATCGAGGGAACCAGCCAGAGGATGCGGGCGATGCGGCCAAGGGCGACCTGGGTGGCGGCCTTGTCGTCGATCCGCACGACACGGGCGCCGCCGGCCTCGGCCCATGTCTCGACCTCGTGGACCTGATGCAGCGAATGAAGGACAGCCGAGACCTTCCAGCCGATCCCCTCGGGCCGACGCACCAGATCATCCGCCGCCGCACGGCGCAGGCCGCGACCGGGCGAGAGGAGCGAGATCGCCTCAAGGATATTTGTCTTGCCCGCCCCGTTCGGCCCGTAGATCGCAACAGGCCGCGGATCGAGTTCGAGCACGGCTTTCCGGTGCGAGCGGAAATGGGAGAGCTTGATCTCGGAAAGGAAAAGGCCGCTCATCGCGGGCGGCCTCCCTTCAGGTCAGTAGCAGGAGGCACGTCAAACGCGCATCGGCATGACGACGTAGACGGCGCTCGTGTCATTGCCTTCGCGCATCAGGGCCGGATCGCCGGAGGAGTTGAACATGAAAACGGCGTTTTCACGGTCGACCTGGCTGGCGATTTCCAGAAGATATTTGGCGTTGAAGCCGATCTCGAGCCGCTCGTCGCCATAGGCCACGGCCAGCTCTTCTTCGGCGGCGCCGCTGTCTGGGGAATTGACCGACAGGACGAGGCGATCCTCATCAAGGCTCAGCTTCACGGCACGGGAGCGCTCGGACGAGACGGTCGCCACACGGTCAACCGCCTTGGCAAACTCGGCGGCGTCAACCTCGAGGCGGCGGGTGTTGCCGGAGGGGATCACGCGGGTGTAGTCGGGGAATGTCCCGTCGATGACCTTGGAGGTCAGGGTGATGTCGGGCGTGGCGAAGCGGATCTTGGTTTCCGAGACGCTGACCGCGATCTTCATCTCGTCGTCTTCGAGAAGCTTGCGCAGCTCGCCCACGGTTTTGCGCGGCACGATCACGCCGGGCATCCCGGTGGCACCCTCGGGCAGGTCGGCGTCGATGCGGGCGAGGCGGTGGCCATCGGTGGCGACGCAGCGCAGAACCTTGCCGCCATCGCTATCGGAGACATGCATATAGACGCCGTTGAGATAGTAGCGGGTCTCTTCGGTCGAAATCGCGAATTTGGACTTGTCGAAAAGCCGCCGCAGGACCGGCGCGGGGGCCGAGAAATTCGAGGCATAGTCGGACGAGGCCATCACCGGGAAATCTTCGCGCGGCAGGGTGGCGAGCGAAAAGCTCGACCGGCCCGCTTCGATATTCAACCGGCCGGTGGCGCCGTTTTCGGTGAGGGTCACCAGCGCCCCATCGGGAAGCTTGCGGACGATTTCGTTGAGCATCACGGCGGCGACCGTGGTCGCGCCTGCCCGTTCGACCTTGGCGGGGGCGCGGTCGACCACCTCGATATCGAGGTCTGTGGCGCGGAACTGAACCGTGTCGCCCTCGGCCTCGATCAGCACGTTGGCGAGGATCGGAATGGTGTTGCGCCGCTCGACAACCGACTGGGCCTGAGCCACCGCTTTGAGGAGGGCTGCGCGTTCAATAGAGAATTTCATTTTTCTTGCTCCGCATTCCACGGCACTTTGCCGGTCGGGAGGGAAAACCTAACGGTTTTTCCCCTCTCGGCTCAAGTGCTTTTCTCAACTGTCGAAGAGTGTTGCGGCGGCGTCAAGCTTCCAAAGAGCGGCGCAGGAGCTCCAGATCGTCGGCGATCTGGCTATCCTTGTTGCGCAGCTCTTCGATCCGCTTGACCCCGTGCATGACGGTGGTGTGATCGCGGCCACCAAAACGCCGCCCTATTTCCGGCAGTGAACGGCTGGTCAGCTGCTTGGCCAGATACATCGCCACCTGACGCGGGCGGGCATAGGTGCGCACACGCTTGGGGCCGATCATGTCGGAGAGGCGGATGTTGTAGTGCTCGCTTACTTTGCGCTGGATCTCCTCGACCGTGACCTTGCGATCCGAGGCCTTGAGGATATCGGCAAGGCAATCCTGCGTCAGCTCGAGCGTGATTTCGCGGCCAACGAGGCTGGCGAAAGCGAAAAGGCGGGTCAGCGCGCCTTCAAGCACGCGAACGTTCGTCGAGATGCGGTGGGCGAGGAATTCGAGAACGCCATCGGCCAGCACAAGGCCCGGATACTGGGCCTTGTAGAAATCGGCCTTGGTCTGGAGGATGCCGAGGCGCAGCTCGTAATCGGTCGGGTGAAGATCGACGACGAGGCCACACTGAAGCCGCGAACGGATGCGATCCTCAAGATCCTTGATCTCGCCGGGGGCGCGGTCGGCAGAGATGATGATCTGTTTCTGACCATCGACCAAGGCGTTGAAGGTATGGAAGAATTCTTCCTGCGTGCTGTCTTTTCCGGCGATGAACTGGACATCATCGACCATCAGCACATCAACCGAGCGGAACATCTGCTTGAAGTCGATCATCTTGCGTTCGCGCAGGGCGGTGATGAAGCGATACATGAATTGCTCGGCCGAGAGATAAAGCACGCTCAGGTCGGGCTGGCGGCGCTGAAGCTCGTGGGCGATGGCGTGCATCAGGTGGGTTTTGCCAAGGCCGACACCGCCATAGAGGAAGAGCGGGTTGAAGGTGACAGGGCCGCCTTCGGCCACACGGCGGGCGGCGGCATGGGCAAGCTCGTTGGGCTTACCGACGACAAAGCTGTCGAAGGTGAAGCGGGCGTCGAGCGGCGCGCCGGGGATTTCATCGGGCTCGGCAGCGGCTTGGGCGGCCGGCCGGCTTTGGGCCGAAGTGCGCGTGACGCTGGTCGATGGCACGGTAAAGCTCAGACGCTGAACGGCGGCGCCGGCACGGTTGAGCTGATAAAGAATCTGATCACCGAAATTCTGGGCGACATAGTTGCCGATGAAGTTGGTTGGAACATGGAAGATCGCGACGCCATCGCCCAGCTTGGAGAACTCGAGGGGTTCGATCCAGTTCGAATAGCTATTCGCTCCGAGCGTCCCGCGAAGGATATCGCGGACACCCCCCCAAATTTCGTTCGTCATCTTCAACCTGTCCCGTTCTATATTCTTTCCGGGTTTTGCGGCCCCGGTCCGACGGCTCACCCTGCCTGTCTCGAAGCGTCACATGGCCCTCGGCCACGCTGTCCCGACGCCGAAACTCGGCTCCTTGGGGAAGGGTGGAATACCACCAAATCATTTGGCGCGCTGCCGGGCCTTAGGCCTCTAACAGTAACCCCTCATTTCGCGGCCTCCGCGAAATGGTACACCAAACAAAAACAGCAAAGGTCTCAAGCCGGTCGGCTTCTAGCCCTTTGCGCCACCCTGTTCCCCCAGGAACGATGTGAATCGCATCGGCAAGCTAGCAAGTCGGATTGGGCTCCATCAACTGAACAACGCGCTTGACTCAGGGTTTGGTGAAAAAGAATCTCCTCGCCCCCTGTTGTCGCGGCGAATGTATGGCCGGGCCGGACGCAAAAAGGGCGCGCCGAGACTGGCACGCCCTCTTGGATCAACGGTAGCCGAGGCTAGCCGAGAATCAGTTGATCGCCTTCACGCGCGAGGAAAGGCGCGACATCTTGCGGGCGGCGGTGTTCTTGTGAACGACGCCTTTGGTGACGCCACGCATCAGCTCGGGCTGAGCGGCGCGCAGGGCTGCAGCGGCGGCATCCTTGTCGCCCGAAGCGATCGCTTCTTCGACTTTGCGCAGGTAGGTGCGGATGCGCGAACGGCGCATCTTGTTGATCGCAAAACGGGTCTCGCTCTGGCGAGCGCGTTTCTTGGACTGGGGCGTATTTGCCATGTTTCGGTTCCCTCAGGTTCGGGTCAATGTTCAATAGCTGCGCAATCGGCCCGACCGGGTTCTAGAACCGGCTGATTCTGGCCTAAGCGGGCCTCACGCGCATGGATGGGGCGCCTATAACCATAGAACGCCCCGGTTGGAAAGCCCTAAACAGGCTTATCTGTCGCGAAATTGCGCTTCGCGCTTCTCAAGGAAGGCGGCCATGCCCTCTTTTTGATCGTCGGTAGCGAAGAGCGAATAGAAGAGCGCCCGCTCAACGCGCAGGCCCTCGGCCAGCGGCGTTTCAAAGGCGGCATTGATCGCTTCCTTGGCGGCGGCGGCGGCAAGAAGCGATTTCTCGGTGATCTTGACCGCGGCGGCGAGCGCCTCTTCCTTGAGCTTCTTGGCCGGCACCACGCGCGAAACAAGGCCGCAACGTTCCGCCTCGGCGGCATCCATGAAACGGCCCGTCAGGTGCATATCCATCGCCTTGGCCTTACCGACATAGCGCGGCAGGCGCTGCGATCCGCCGAGGCCGGCGATGACGCCGAGGTTGATCTCGGGCTGGCCGAATTTGGCATTGTCGGCGGCGATGATGAAATCGCACATCATCGCAAGCTCGCAGCCGCCGCCCAGCGCATAGCCCGACACGGCGGCGATGATCGGCTTGCGGGTCTTGTTGAAACGCTCGCCCTCGTTGGCAAAGAGTTTCTCGGTGTAAACGTCTACGAAAGACTTCTCCGACATCATCGAGATATCGGCGCCCGCAGCGAAGGCCTTTTCCGAGCCGGTGATGACGATGCAGCGCACCTTGTCGTTGGCGTCGGCCTCTTCCAGCGCATCGCACAGCTCCTGCAGGAGCGTGAGGTTGAGGGCGTTGAGGGCATCGGGGCGGTTGAGGGTGATGTAGGACACATAGTCGTGCATCTCTACGATCAGGGTTTCATAAGCCATTTTCGGGCCTTTTGTTGTGAGCAGTCGGGCAAGTGCTTAGCACTGCGGGGGCGGCGATCAAGCTATCTTTGACAGCGGGGGCAATAGAAGGTCGACCGACCGCCCTGCGCGATGCGGTGCACGGTGCCCTCGCAGCCGGGGGTCACACAAGGGGCGGCTTCGCGGTCGTAAACCCTGAAAACGTGTTGGAAATAACCGAGTTCGCCATCGGCCTGCCGGTAATCCTTGAGCGATGAACCCCCGGCTTCGATCGCCTCGGACAGCACCTCGCGGATGATCGGCACAAGCCCGCCGACCCGCGCTTCGGAGATCTGCCCGGCCTTGCGGCGGGGGTTGATTCCGGCCCGGTGGAGCACTTCGCAGACATAGATATTGCCGAGGCCAGAGACGATTCTCTGGTCGAGGAGCGTGGTTTTGATGGGGCTCGCCTTGCCCTTGAGGCGGGCGGCCAGATAGGGGCCGTCGAAACTGTTGCCCAAGGGTTCGGGGCCGAGATCGCGCAGGAGCCAGTGATCCTCGGCGGTGGCGGTATCGAGCAGGTCCATCGCGCCGAAGCGGCGGGCGTCGTTGAACGTGACCCGTGCTCCGCCTTCGAAATCGAGGACGACATGATCGTGCTTTTGCGGCGCGGGGTGATCGTCGGTCACTCCGACATTATGGTGATAATCGCCGAGGACGCGGCCCGAGACGAGCATCCGGCCCGACATTCCGAGGTGGATCAAGAGCGACTCGCCCGAGGAAAGATCGGCGAGGATGTATTTCGAGCGGCGGCGCAGGGCGAGGATGCGCTTGCCTTCAAGCCGTTCCTGCATCCGTTCGGGGAAGGGCCAGCGCAGGTCGGGGCGGTTGATCTGCGCCCGTTCGATCACGCGGCCCTCCATCGCTGGCAGCAAACCGCGGCGGACCGTCTCGACTTCGGGCAATTCGGGCATGGCAGGCTTCCTATGGGCGGGGGTCCGGTGTATGCCCCTCTCGGCGCCCATTGTTTCGGCCCGCAGGATTCACGGCAAGAGCCCATGACGGACACGACGGAAAGAACAACGCATTTCGGTTTCGAGACCGTGCGCGAGGAAGACAAGGCCGGCCGCGTGCAGGGCGTGTTTTCTTCGGTCGCCTCGAAATACGATGTGATGAACGATGTCATGAGCCTTGGCATTCACCGCGTCTGGAAAGATGCGATGATGGATTGGCTCGCGCCGCGGCCGGGGCAGAAGCTTTTGGATGTGGCGGGCGGCACCGGCGATATTTCCTTTCGCTTCCTCAAGCGTGCGGGGCGCGGCCATGCGACCGTGCTCGACCTGACCGAATCAATGCTGGTTGAGGGGCGCAAGCGGGCCGAGGCGGCAGATATGGCCGAAAGCCTCGATTGGGTGGTGGGCGACGCGATGGCCCTGCCCTTCGCCGACAACACATTCGACGTCTATACCATCAGCTTCGGCATCCGGAACGTGACGCGCCCGCAGGAGGCGCTGAACGAGGCCTATCGCGTGCTGCGGCCCGGCGGGCGGCTCATGGTTTTGGAGTTTAGCCAGCTGCCGGTTCCGATGATGCAGAAGGCCTATGACCTTTATTCCTTCAACGTGATCCCCCGCATGGGGCAGGCCATCGCCAATGATCGCGACAGTTATCAGTATCTTGTTGAATCGATACGCAAATTTCCCGATCAGGAGACCTTCCTCGGGATGGTGAAGACCGCAGGCTTCGGCAACGCCGCCTATCGCAACCTTTCGCTCGGCATCGCCTGCCTGCATTCGGGGTGGAAAATTTAGGATGCGCGGCCCGCACAATATCTGGCGGCTGATCCGCACCGGCGCGACGCTTGAACGGGCGGGGGCGATGAATGTCGTGCTCGACGCCTTCGAGGCCGGGCCGATGCTGCGCTTTGCGGCGCGGACCTTTGCCTTGCCGTTCAAATGGCTCGGCTATCGCGGCGATCCCTCGCTGCCTCCGGCGACGCGGGCGATCATGGCGCTGGGGCCGGCCTATATCAAATTCGGCCAGATCCTTTCGACCCGCCCCGATGTGGTGGGCGATGAGCTGGCCAAAGAGCTGCGCGTTCTGCAGGACAAGCTGCCGCCGTTTTCGACCAGCGAGGCCAAGGCCGAGATCGAGCGCGAGCTGGGCATCAAGGTTGGCGAAGTCTTCAGCGCCTTTTCCGACTCGATCGCCGCCGCCTCGATCGCGCAGGTGCACCGCGCGACCC
>JAHEBR010000090.1 GCA_024642185.1 Marivivens sp.
ACAACGCCCGCTGGCTGCAGCAGCGGCTCTTGAGAGACTGGATCGCGGGCTAGGCTAGATCGTCATGTGGCGGGCGCGGGTGCCGCGCTCGATCGCGGCGGCGTGGAGGCGGTCGATGCTGAGCTCTTCCCGCACCTCTTCGAGGATGCGCGACTCGGGCCCGTCGATGATGCCATCGGCTGCGGCCACCTCGCAGGAAAGGGCGTAGGCTGTCTCGAACAGCTTTTCCGGAAGGGCGTCGCGAACGAGGCCAAAGAGGGCATCAAGCCCGTCTTCCTGATCGAAAAGGTCGAACACCACCTTCGAGATGCGGGGGACGCGGGCGATATCATAGTCGGCGAAAAGCGGCAGGTGGTTGATCGAGTTGTTGATTTTCACCAGTTCGGCGGTGCGGATATCCTCATCCGATGCGGAGACGGCGATCATCAGCGCCACAAGCGCATCCTGCGGGGTCATCGGGGCGTCGGGGGTCATAGGCGTTTCCTTATGCTTTTCTCACCATTTATTGACGCCAGCCCCACCCCGCAATAGGGAGAGCGCCGGAACTCTGCCACTGGGGCAGGGCCAAAACCCGTGAGATATGAGATGTCCGATCTGCGTAGCGTTGCGATGACGAGCAAAGCCTGGCCCTTTGAAGAGGCTCGCGCGCTCCTGAAACGCTATGAAAAGGCGCCGCCGGAAAAGGGCTATGTGCTCTTCGAGACGGGCTATGGCCCCTCGGGCCTGCCGCATATCGGCACCTTCGGCGAGGTTCTGCGCACGACGATGATCCGCCGCGCGTTTGAGGTGATTTCGGATATCCCGACGCGCCTCATCTGTTTCTCGGACGATCTTGACGGGATGCGCAAGGTTCCCGACAACGTGCCGAACCGCGAGATGCTTTTGGCCAACGTGCAGAAGCCGCTGACCTCGGTTCCCGATCCCTTCGGCGAATACGAAAGCTTTGGCCACCACAACAACGCCATGCTGCGCCGGTTCCTCGATACCTTTGGCTTCGAATATGAATTCATTTCGGCGACCGAGTTCTATGGCTCGGGCAAATTTGACGCGACCCTGCGCCTCGCTACCGAGCGCTATGACGCGATCATGAAGATCATGCTGGCCTCTCTGCGCGAGGAGCGGCAGCAGACCTATTCCTGCTTCCTGCCGATCCACCCCGAGACCGGCCGTGTGCTCTATGTGCCGATGAAAGAGGTGAACGCCAAGGATGGCACGATCACCTTCGACGACGAGACCGGCCGCGAATGGACCCTTCCTGTCACCGGCGGCAATGTGAAGCTTCAGTGGAAGCCCGATTTCGGCGCGCGCTGGGCGGCGCTGGGCGTCGATTTCGAGATGTATGGCAAGGACCACTCGACCAATACGCCGATCTATGACGGCATCTGCGAGGTGCTTGGCGCCAAAAAGCCCAACCACTTCACCTATGAGTTGTTCCTCGACGACATCGGCCAGAAGATCTCCAAATCGAAGGGCAACGGTCTGACCATCGACGAGTGGCTCACCTATGCCGCGACCGAGAGCCTGTCGTATTTCATGTATCAAAAGCCCAAGACGGCCAAGCGCCTGCATTGGGATGTGATCCCCAAGATGGTGGACGAATATCACCAACAGCTGCGCGCCTATCCTACGCAGGATGCCGCCGGCCAGCTGAACAACCCCGTCTATCACATCCACCGCGGGCAGGTTCCGGCCTCGACCCTGACGGTTCCGTTCCAGATGCTGCTTAATCTCGCCAGTGTCTCGGGCGCGGAAGACAAAGCCGCCATGTGGGGCTTTATCCGCCGCTATGCGCCGGGCGCGACCCCCGAAGGCAACCCCGATCTCGATGCGGCTGCCGGTTTTGCCGTCCGCTACTATCAGGACCACGTGAAGCCCACCCGCAGCTTCCGCTTGCCGACAGATCAGGAGCGCGCGGCGCTGGAAGACCTTCTGGCCGCGCTCAAGGACAAAGACGCCGCACTGGGCCAGATCGCCAGGAAGAACGCGGCGATGGGCAACACCGATCCTCTGCCCGAGGCCGATATCGCCAGCGAGGATTTCCTCCAGTCGGTCGTTTTCGCCATCGGCAAGAACCATGGCTTCGAGCCGCTGCGCGATTGGTTCAAGGCGCTCTACGAGGTGCTGCTCGGCGCTTCCGATGGCCCCCGTTTTGGCGGCTTCATCGCGCTCTACGGCATCGAGGACAGTATCGCCCTGATCGAAGCGGGCCTCGCCGGCAAACTCGCCAGCTAACCCACCGGCCCGCCGTTGCGCGGGCCGTGCACCCACCGTTCCGGTCGTCCAAGGCGGCCTTTACCCGGTCAAGATAGGCCTTTGCCCGAAAGTATCTGGGCAGGGGCGGCGATCCCCTTTCGCCCGTCAGAAAAGGGGAACCTATATGAACAAGGCGATTACCGACGGTCTGGTGCTGATGCCGCCGCCCTTTGCCGATGGGCTTGCGGTCTGGTCGGCTGGCGATGGAACGCCGGGCTCGGAAACCTATGCGACAACCGGAAATGGCGTCTTTGTGCCGGCCGATCAGGATTTTTCGGGCTGCCTCGAGCTCCTCAAAACACAGAGCGTCACCAAGCTCCGCTACATGGGCGAGACCACCCTTCTACCCGGCTGCTATCTGCGGATCTCGACCCGCGTAAAGGCCGTGTCGGGTGATCTGCCGGGCGTTCGTATCGCAGGTTGGGCAGGGGGTGCTGGCGGGGCCCATGTCTCGGGGGTGACCGAATATGGCCCGACGGTGCAGCTAACGTCCTATGGCGAGGTTGTCGAGATATCTGCCATCGTCGGTTCCGGCCAGCGGATCGGCGTCGACATGGTTTGGCCCGACGTCATCTACGGCCATTTCGGCCTTGATCTGACCGGCGGCAACGGCAGCGTCGTACGCATTGATGACTTTGTGATCGAGGATGTGACCAACGTCTTTATCCGCGACATGATGGGCGTGGTCGATGTCCGCGACTATGGCGCGAAGGGTGACGGGATCACCGACGACAGCGCCGCCTTCGAGGCCGCCGACGCCAATGCGAACGGACGCGAAGTCTTGGTTTCGGCAGGTGTCTATTACCTTGGCAATCACGTCACCATCGAGAACCAGATCCGGTTCGAGGGCACCGTGACCATGCCCGCCGACAAGCGGTTCGTTTTTCAAAAGAACTTTGATTACGCGACCTATGTCGATGCCTTCGGCGACGAAGAGCTTGCCTTCAAAAAGGCGTTTCAGGCCCTTCTGAATTTCTCCGATCACGAGTCGCTTGATCTTTGCGGACGCCGGATCGCTGTCAGCGCGCCGATCGATATGCAGGCCGCCGAGGGGAGCAAGACTGTCTTCGCGATCCGGCGGGCAATCCGCAATGGTCAGTTCCAGCCCGTGGATGGGCCCGCGTGGGATCCGACGGTCGTGACCACAACCGGAAGCTATTCGGCATCCGATCCACTGCGTCTCACCAATGTCGCCAATATCGGGCAGATCGCGGTTGGCTCGCTTGTCACCGGAGCAGGGGTCGGTCGCGAAATCTATGTGCGGGCTGTCGATACGGTCTCCAATACCCTGACGCTGAGCCAAGAGCTCTACGGCGCTGCGGCGAGCCAGACCTACACCTTTACCCGCTTCAAATACCTTCTGGATTTCTCCGGTTTCGATGATCTTGCCCAATTCATCATCGATGATGTTGAGTTTCTCTGTGACGGCACTGCTAGCGGCATCATGCTCGCCAAGGAGGGTCTGACATTCCATTTGCGGGATTGCTTCATCAACAAGCCGAGAGACCGGGGGCTTACGTCATCAGGCGGCGGCTGTCAGGGGATGATGATCGACCGCTGCCAGATCATCTCGAACGAACAAAACCTTTCGGTCGAAGACCGAACGACAGTCGGCTTCAATGCCAATGCGAATGACGTCAAGATCCGCGACAATCGCGCTGTGCGGTTCAAGCATTTCTGCGTCTTGGCCGGTTCGGGCAATCTCATCACGGGCAATCATTGGTTCCATGGCGACAACACCAGCCTCGGGGTGCGCAAGGCGGGCATCGTCATTACCTCGCCGAACTGCAAATCGGTGGTGACGGGAAACTATATTGACAACAATTTCATCGAGTGGACCAACGAACACGACGCGACCCCGGCCCTCGGTGTTCAATACTCGTTTGGCGGGCTCACGATCACGGGCAACATCTTTACAGCTTCCGATGTTGCCCCATGGTTTACCTGGATCGTGGTCAAGCCTTACGGGGCCGGGCATTATATCCACGGCTTCTCGGTGACCGGGAATGTGTTCAGGGCCCTCGGCGGATCCATTGATCGGGTCGAGTCGGTCGATAGCACCTTTGCGGGCCTCGACTATGGCCGCTTTCGCAATATCGTGTTCGCGGCCAATACGTTCACAGCGGTCAACAACGTTGCCGTCAACCCCGTCAGCATCTTGCACACTCAAGCGACCGCCGCGCAAACATGGGTTGTCGAAGGCGGCCCCTATATGCCCTTTGGCGGGCGCGTCCGGAATGTCGAGGCAATTTGCCCTGACGGCAAATTGACCGATGCCAATGGAAACGCGGTCTTTGAATTTCCCTATGCCGAGCCGGAAAAGGGTGCGGCCAAAACTCAGGCCAATCTGATATTCAAGACAGCCTGCAAGGGTTCCGTGCGAGCCGTCCTCCGGACGGACAACCCGATCTAGGCCAAGTCGGTGGCGGTCGATGGAGGCCGCCACCCTTTGCATATCTGCCACAATGTTCGGAAATTTTGCCTAAGGCGGAAAAAGCCGCACCCCAAAGGTTGCAAGAATTATGCCAGAAATCCCGAAAAAGTTGGGATTGATCATGACGAACGTTATTCTTGCCGAAATTCGGAATAAGTCGATTTCTCCGTATTGCCGCTTGTCCGACAGAGGGCTCGAGGCTGTTTTTGCTGGCTTTTTCGATATCATCCGGTTGAACGCCGGAGACTCCATTGCCCTCGGGACACATTCTCACCGCTACACATCGGTGATCCGTGGGGCCATCACCGTTGACGGTGCAGACAACCGCGAAGGAAAGCGGTTCGACGCGTTTGCCTCTGCAAGCGGGCCGCTCGTTCTGTCGCAGGGCGATGGCGATCTCCGCTTGCGGGCGCTTGAACCAACATTGCTCCTCAGCGGCGATGGCGATGTGATCGACGACATCGTGTCCATAGACACTTTGGTGAGTGGCCGCGGGATCGAAGCCGATATCGTTCAGCTCATCCTTATGCGGCAGTCCAAAGGGTTTGCCGGACTTCCGACGGAAGCATTGGTCAACGTCTACGAACGTATGACTCCCGTCATCGTTGAGGCCGGTGAAGATGTTGTCCGGCAAGATATGAAAGGCGACAGTTTCTACTTCCTCCGCCACGGCTGCGCCGAGGTCTGGCGGGAAGAGCTTGAGGACGACGAGCCCCGCCATGTTGCCACACTCGGCTCGGGCGATTGCTTTGGCGAAGAGGCCCTGATCCTTGGCGGGGCCCGGAACGCGACTGTCCGGATGATCACGCCGGGCGAACTCTTGTCGCTCGATGGCGACAGCTACAACGAACTCGTCGCCAAGCCCTCGGTTGCCCGCATCTCGATTGACGAGGCCAAGGCAAAAATCGCCGCTGGAGCCCACCTTGTCGACGTGCGCTATCAGGACGAATGGGACGACGGCCACCTCCCCGGCGCAGTTCACATCCCGCTCAGCGTGCTTCGGGCCCGGGTTGGTGAGGTTACGCCGGATCGGGACGTGGTCGTCTACTGCCGCAGCGGCCGCCGGAGCCAGGTCGGTGCGTTCTTGATGGCCCAAAACGGCTTCACGGCCTATTCGATGGATGGTGGGATCAACGGCTGGACAGACGATATTGTCAGGCCAAACCTGCAATAGCCGCTCCGGCACTTCTAGATTTTGGGCCGTTGGGTGATTTGGTGGAGCCGAGGGGGATCGAACCCCTGACCTCGTCATTGCGAACGACGCGCTCTCCCAACTGAGCTACGACCCCACATAAGCCGTTATTTGGCGCTATGCGGGGGCGGAGTCAAGGCGGGCGGGCCTGATGTGGATCAAGGAACGGGCGAGCTTTCTGTGAGATCCTCCCTTCATTCGGAAGGAGGACTCTCCATGTATTCCCATATCCTAGTTCCCGTAGCCTACGATCACGACCGCGATGAGGGCCAGCCTCTCGATATTGCGCGCCGCCTGTGTCGCGAAGGCGGCAAGGTCACTTTCCTGCACGTTATGGAAGAGATACCGGGTTACGCCATCAACTATATGCCTGACAATTTCCGCGACGAGGCGAGGGAATCGATCCACACCGATCTCGAGCAGAGGGCGGCCGGGTTCCCGAACTCGGAGGCGCGGGTGGTGATGGGGCATGCCGGCCGAACCATTGTCGAGTTTGCCGAAGAACATGAGGTTGATCTCATCGTCATGGCATCTCACCGCCCCGGCATTGGTGATTTCTTCCTCGGTTCGACCGCCGCCCGCGTTGTACGCCACGCGCAATGTTCGGTGCACGTCATCCGCTGACCTCGGGCAAAACCGTGCTATCCTTGGCGCAAGGAGGATCGCGCTATGCTTTCGATTGCCCCCGGTGCCGCCGGTCAGACCGTCATCACCACGTTTGAAATGACACCAGCCACCGCGACCGAGTTGATGGAGGCGCTGCAAAGCGCGTTCGACGAGGTCATCCGCCATCAGGATGGGTTCATCGGCGCGGCGCTCCATATGAACGACGCGATGACGCGGGTCTGCAACTATAGCCAATGGCGCAGCCGCGATGACTACAAAGCGATGCTGCGCACGCCCGAAATGATCGCCCGCAACCGTCACATCCTGACCCTGTGCAAAGGGTTCGAGCCGGTGATGTATGAGGTTGCAAGGGTCGTCTAGAATGCGCTTGGTTGCTCTTTTTTCCATCGTGGCTTTGACGGCCTGCGAAATGGGGCCGTTCGGCTATTCAGCGCCCTACAAGGCAATGAATTTCCACCCTGTAGCGATTACACTTGCCGATGATGCGCCGTCGATCAGCCAGCAGTTTCGCCCGCCCAAACATTTTGGGATCGACATATTCAATCCTGTTGGCGCGCCCGTACTCGCCGCTGCCGAAGGTGTTGTCACCAGCCTTTGGACCGATGCAGCCTACGGGCGGCAGATCGTCTTGACCCATGGACCAGATACGAGAGATCAAATCTACCAGACCGTCTATAGGCATCTTTCGGCCTTCTCTGTCAAAGAAGGGGACCGCGTGTCCCGTGGTCAAAATATTGGCGCGCTAGGGAGAACAGGGGCGCTTTCCGCCGGTCTGCCGCATCTGCATTTTGAAGTCTGGCTAGGTGGCGGTGAGGGGGCCGTAGATCCAAACCTGATGTGGGAAGGCGGGCCGGGAATTGTCAGGTGTTTTGACAAAAGGACGGATAGCAAGCATGGTGTCGTTTATCCAGTTGGCTGCGTTGAGGGCGAAAGATAGATCGGCCTCCGAAGCTTTGAATTGGATCGGCCCCGACGGGCGACACAAAAGGTTTCGCGGACAACAAGGATGCAATCTATTGGAGAAAGCCTGCGAGCAAGTGGGATATCGCGCTGACTCAACTTGAAGACCTTCTCTTGACCTATCCCGAGAGCGCGCTTGTCTTGTCAGGGGGCGTCCTCTGCTGCCTGTGGTTGGTGCGATGGTGGTTGCGGCGGCGAGAGGGGCGTGCACCTTGGATCGCCGTCGACGGTTCCAACGTCCTTTATTGGCAAGACGAAAGCCCATCGCTGCAAACGGTCCGGGAGGTGGTCGACGCGCTCAAGCGTCGGGGTTTCCGACCCGTCGTCTGGTTTGATGCCAATGTCGGCTACCTTGTCGCCGACAGGTATATGGGGCCGTCGCCGCTCGCGCGGTCCTTGGGGCTTTCGCAGCGTCAGGTGATCGTCGCGCCGAAGGGCACCCCGGCGGATCCTCTGGTGATCGAAGGGGCGCGGACGCTCAAGGCGCGGATCGTCAG
>JAHEBR010000091.1 GCA_024642185.1 Marivivens sp.
ACGAGGATTTCGGGGCTCGCGCCGATCACCTGAAAATCGCCGAAGTTGAAGAAGAACATGAAGGGCGAGGGGTTGGTGCGCCGCAGCGAGCGGTAGAGCGCGAAGGGCGGCTCGCGGAACTCCTGCGTCCAGCGCTGCGCCGGAACCACCTGAAAGATATCGCCCGCGCGGATATAGTCCTTGGCCTTCTCCACGGCGGCCATATAGCCATCCTTGGTGAAATTCGAGACCGGCGGAGCAGGCGGTTTGGGGGCTGCCAGATCGCGGGTGGCCGCAGGCACGGACCGCTCGAGCGCCCGCTGCGCGTCCATCACCCGCTCGGCGGCTTGGGCATAGGCAGCCTTGGCCGAGAGGCCCGCGTTGGCCCAAGCAGGGGCCACGAGGATCACATCGCCCTTCACCCCGTCGAGTACCGCCACGACCGAAGGGCGCATGAGCACGGCATCGGGCAGGCCGATGGGATCGGGGTTGATGTTGGGCAGGTGCTCGACAAGGCGGATCATGTCGTAGCCGAGATAACCGAAAAGGCCCGCCGAGGCGCCCGGAAGGCCCTCGGGCAGGTCGATCCGGCTCTCAGTCAGAAGCGCCCGCAGCGAGGTCAGGGGTTCGGTGTCCAGAACCTCGAAACTGTCGTCGTCATAGCGCGCGGTGCGGTTGATCCGCGCCGTGGTGCCGTTGCAATCCCAAATGAGGTCGGGGTTCATGCCGACGATGGAATAGCGCCCACGCACCTCGCCGCCGGTCACGCTTTCAAGCATGAAGGCGTGCTTGCCCGCGCCCGCAAGCTTCAGCATCAGCGACACAGGCGTGTCGAGATCGGCCGCAAGGCGGGTATAGACCACCTGGTTCTTGCCAGCCTCATAGCCGGAGCGGAAGGTCTCGAAATCGGGCAGAAGCGACATGGGCGAACCGGGGGCTACTGGAAGTTGGCGTTCACGGCGTTCACCGCGGACTGGTTGATCTTGACCTCGGTGCCGGTCTGGATGACGCCGACATAGGCGTCGAACAGATCCTGAACGATGCTCGCGGTGACCTGTTCCGCGATCGAGACCCGCTCGGCGGCGAGCGCGGGATCATCGGCAGCGGGCGGCGAGATGCTGTCGAGGCGGACAAGGATCGCCTCGCGGCCCGTATCCAGAACGCGGACCTCCCCAGGCTGCATTTGGAAGACGGTCGACACAAAGTCGGTCGGGGTTCCGGCAACGAAGCTGCGGCGGGTCAGCTCGGCGTCGGTCGCAGGCTCTAGGCCAAGCGCCGCAAGGTCGCTCGAGGCATCCAGCCCGGCGGCAAGTGCCTCGGCGGCGGCAATCACCGCCTGGTGCGTCGCTTCAACCCAGGCGCCCAGGCGGACCTCGTCGATGACCTCCTCAAGCGGCATGACTTCGGCCTCGCTTAGGCTGTCGACGCGGAGGACAAAGACGCCTCCGTCCTCCAATGTCTCAAGCTCGGGATAGTCTCCCGGCTTGGCCGCGTTCGCGGCCGCCCGGAAGGAATCATAGGCGGCGATGCCGTCCTCGCTCGCATCGCTGAAGCTGATTGTGCCGAGCGCCATGCCCAGTTCGCTCACCAGATCCTCGGGCGTGGCTCCGCCAGCCAAAAGGTCGGTCACGCGGCTCACCTGATCGTCGATCATCCGGCGGGCGCGGGCATTGGCCAGCTCGTCGCGCAGATCGTCGCGGGCGTCGTCGAAGGACACCTCATGGGCGGCCAGGACGGCATTCACCCGAAACAGGGCAGGGCCGAAGGACGAGGCGAAGGGGCCAACCACGTCGCCGGGGTTGGCCGCAAAAGCGGCCGCGCCGGCCGCGCCAAGCTGATCCTTTGAAACATCGCCCATATCCACGTCAGCCAAATCGAGGCCACGGTCGGCGACCAGCGTGTCGAAATCCTTGGCGCCGCTTTCAACGGCGGCACGGGCCGCGTCGGCGGCAGCCTGATCGCCAAAGGCGAGGCGCTCGACAAGGCGGCGCTCGGGCTGGACATACTCGCTGATCCGCTGCTGATAGAGATCGCGCAGGGCGGTTTCATCAACCTCGACCGTATCCTGCAACATATCCGGCGTCAGCCAGGCAAAGGTAATCGCTTTGGTTTCCGGGCGGGTGAACTCGGGCTGATGCGCGGCGTGATAGGCAATGAGATCGGCCTCGGTCGGCTCGGGCACCAGATCGGTCAGGATTGTTGCATCAACGGTCGCGCGGGTCACCGAGCGGCGCTCGCCAAGATAGGTGGCCAGAACGGTCGAATAGGTGGGTGATGCGGGTACGCCGCCGACGACAGCCGCCTGCAGCAGCGTACGGGCGATCTCTTCGCGCAGTGCCGTCTCGAACTCGGCCTCTGATTGGCCCTGACGTTCGAGTGCCGCTTTGTAAGAGAGGCGATCAAATTGGCCGGATAGACCTTGGAACGCCGAGATCGTCAGGATCTGTTCGCGCACCCGTTCGTCGCCCACCGAAAGGCCCAGCTGGGCCGCTTCGTTATCGAGGGCACGGCGGGCGACCATCTGTGCCAGAACCGCCTGATCGAGGCCGATCGCCTGCGCCTCGGCAAAGCTGAGGGGCGCGCCGATCTGGGCCTCGTAGGCGCGCATCTGCTGGTTCATCTCGCGGGCATAATCGTTGAGGGCGATATCCTTGTCACCGACCGAGCCAAGGGTGCGGACCGTGCCGGACAAGCCTGTCGCGCCAAAGCCGACCATCCCGAAGAACAGAAGCCCGACGATGCCCCAGAGAATGACTTTGTTGCCCTTTTTCGCGGCCATGGTGCGAGCCCTATCCTGTCTTGTCTTTTCACGGCCCTCGGACCGGCTGCATTTCAATAGGCGGGCACGGGCCGGGGCGCAAGGCCACGGGGGCTAGAGCCCGGTGTTTGCCTTGGTAAAGTCGTCGAGCCGGTCGAAGAGCTTGACCACGCCCGCGCGGTCGATATTGGCGAATGCGATGCGAAGCTGGCGCCCGCCCTCGGGGCGCTCATCAGGCATGAACATGGTGCCGGGCAGAAGGAGGATGCCCGCGTCTTTCACCAGCCGCTTGGCCAACTCGTCCGAGCGAATGCCGAACGGATGTTCTACATAGGCAAAATAAGCGCCGCAACCGAGCAGCTTCCAGCCCTGCGCGGCAAGGCGGGGAAAGCCTTCGACGATGGCCGCGCGGCGGTCGAGGATCTCATCCCGCTCGCCCGCAAGCCACTGGCCGAGGTTGCGCATCCCCCAAAGGGCCGCGCGCTGGCCGATCTGGTTGGGGCAGATGGCGACCGTATCGAGGAACTTCTCGACCTCGGCCAGACGATCCGGGTTTGCCACCATCGCACCGACGCGGTGGCCGGTCAGGCGATAGGCTTTGGAAAAGGAATAAAGCTGGATCAGGGTCTGATCCCAATCCGCCTCTGAAAAGAGGTCATGCGGCGCGCCGGTGCGGGCATCGAAATCGCGATAGGTCTCGTCGACGATCAGGGCGATGCCGCGGGCCTTGCACAGATCATAAAAGGCACGAAGCGTCGCGGCGGGGTATTCGACGCCGGCGGGATTGTTGGGGCTGACCAGAACGATCGCGCGGGTGCGCGGGGTGATCAGCGCAGCGGCATCCTCGGCGTCGGGGATCAGGCCCGAGCGAGTGGGCAGGCAGACCGTCTTGACGCCGGATATATCAAGCCACATCCGGTGATTGAAATAATAGGGGATCGGCAGGATCACCTCGTCGCCATCGGTGCAAAGCGTGTCAATGGCGGCGGTGAAGGCCTGATTGCATCCCGAGGTGATGCAGACCTGCTCGGCGCGCACCGCGCCACCATAGGCCGAGGTCCACTGGCCGGCGATCTCGTCGCGCAGCTCGGGCAGGCCGAGCACGGGGCCATAAAGATGCGCCTCGGGCTCGTTCAGGGCGACATCGGCGATGGCCTGACGGAGGGGCGCAGGCGGCGGATCGACGGGGGCGGCTTGGCTCACGTTGATGAGCGGGCGATCTTGGCTGAACGTGACGCCCTCAAGCCAGCGGCGGGCCTCCATCACAGGCGGGGCAAAGGTCGTCGATGTTCTCGGTCTTGGATCCATTGCCGCATCTTTCTAAAGAGTTGTGGTCCGAAGCTAACCTATTCTTGCCCACGTGTCTGGCGCCGTTCCAGCCAAACAAGAGCGATCACCACGAGGTCGATGATCGTCAGCGGCAAGAGCAGAAGATCGCGCTGGATGGCGAACTCGACCAGTTGGAATGCGACGAAGCCCCAGAGCACCGTCATGGCGAAATGATAGGCCCATTTCACGCGGAAGAAGAGGGTCGTCACGACGAAGATATTAAGAATGCCGTGGCCAAGGAGATAGATCGCGTAGACCCCATCCGCGCCCGGTCCGAGCGCTGCCGCCCATTCAAAAAGGGTGCTGGAAATCGGATCGGTCGGATCCTCAGCCAACTCATTCCGGACAAGCCAGTCCACCAGCTTTGGTATCGACCCAGCCGGCGCTAAGGCCAGCGCGACCCCACCGATGAACTGGAAAGTGCCCAAAAGGCCCTGTCCGAACAAAAACAGACGATAGGCCCACTCGACAACCGGGCTGGCCTTGGGAAGGGGGGGCACTTTGGATCAATCCTTGCCGCGATAGGGCTCGACGTATTGCAGGGCCATGTCCCAGGGGAAGAAGATCCAGGTATCCTGGCTCACCTCGGTGATGAACGTATCCACCTGCGCCCGTCCCTTGGGCTTGGCATAGACGGTTGCAAAATGGGCCTTGGGATAGAGGCTGCGAACAAGTTCCAGCGTTTTGCCGGAATCCACAAGATCATCAACAATGAGCACGCCGGTCCCGTCGCCCATCATTTCGGCATCCGGAGCCTTGAGAACCTTGGCTTCCGACCTGTCCTGATGGTCGTAGGATCTGACGCTGACCGTATCGACCGTGCGGATATCCAATTCGCGCGCCACGATCATCGCAGGCGCCATGCCGCCGCGCGTGATGGCGACGACCGCTTTCCACGCACCATCTTCGGGGCCGTGGCCGTCAAGCCGCCATGCCAAAGCGCGCGAGTCGCGGTGAATCTGGTCCCAACTGACGTGGAAGCCTTTTTCATGGGGCAAACGATCGGTCATGGCAGCATTCCTCAGGTCAGGACAATTTTCAGAGAAAATACCCACCTTGGCAGGATATACCAGAGCGTTTCGTCCTTCAGCCATGCGGGCCAATGCCCGCTCGGCCGAGGCCGAAAAAATTCGGTCGGTTTACACCGTGGTGATATCCGGGGAATCGACCGCCTTCATGCCGATCGCATGATAGCCCGCATCGACATGCAGGCACTCGCCCGTCACGCCCGAGCCGAGATCCGACAAGAGGTAGAGCGCCGATTTGCCCACATCCTCGATCGTTACGTTGCGGCGCAGGGGCGAGTTATACTCGTTCCACTTCATGATATAGCGGAAATCGCCGATGCCACTGGCGGCCAGTGTCTTGATCGGGCCGGCGCTGATCGAATTGACGCGGATACCTTCCTTGCCAAGATCCTCGGCCATATAGCGCACCGACGCCTCAAGCGCGGCCTTGGCCACACCCATCACGTTGTAATGCGGCATGACCTTCTCGGCGCCGTAATAGGTGAGCGTCAGGCACGAGCCACCTTCGGGCATCATCGCGGCGGCGCGTTTCACGACGGCGGTAAAGGAGTAGACCGAGATATCCATCGACATCAGGAAATTCTCGCGGCTCGTGTCCACATAACGGCCGCGCAGCTCGTTCTTGTCGGAAAAGCCGATGGCATGGACGATGAAATCGAGCTGGCCCCAGGTCTTTTCGAGCGAGGCGAAGAGGGCATCGACCGAGTCCATGTCCGAGACATCGCACGGCAGCACGATCTTCGAGCCAAGGCTCTCGGCCAGCGGATCGACCCGCTTCTTCAGCGCGTCGCCCTGATAGGAAAAGGCAAGCTCGGCGCCTGCATCGGCAAGCGCTTTGGCGATGCCCCATGCGATCGACTTGTCATTCGCGAGCCCCATGATCAGGCCGCGTTTGCCCTTCATCAAATTCGTCGACATCCAAACCTCCCTTGCCTTTCGGCCCCAATTTCGATCCGGTGTAGGCGATTGGCGAGAGTGCTTCAAGACTGAGAGCGACGCTGCGTCAACCTTCGGACAGATTCAAGGAGAGGCCACAAATGAGCGACCGTGACGGCATTTTTTCGGGCGACGATCCGTTCGTAATCGCGCGACGCTGGCTGGCCGAAGCTGAAGGCTCCGAGCCCAACGATCCCAACGCGATAGCTTTGGCTACGGTCGATCCTGCGGGTCTACCGAACGTTCGTATGGTGCTTCTAAAGGAGATCGAAGATGCAGCGTTCGTCTTCTACACCAATTATGAAAGCGCCAAGGGGCAGGAGCTTGACGCTTCGGGCAAAGCCGCCTTCGTCATGCATTGGAAATCCCTTCGGCGACAAATCCGAGTTCGAGGTGTGGTGAGCCGCGAGGACGGGCCGCAGGCCGACGCCTATTTCCGCTCGCGCAGCCTCAAGAGCCGGCTCGGCGCCTGGGCCTCTGCTCAGTCGCGCCCCCTGTCGTCTCGGGCAGCGCTCGTAGCTGAAGTGGCCAAGGTGACGGCCGCGAAAGGAATCGATCCGGACCGTCCGCCGTTTTGGGGCGGTTACAGGATTTTACCACTAGAGATTGAATTCTGGGCCGATGGCCCATTTCGATTGCACGACAGGTTTCGCTGGATCCGCGATTCTTCTGACGAAGCGTGGAAAATCATCCGCCTTAATCCTTGACATTCACGCTTCGTGAACGGCATCTTCTTGAAACGGAGAGGAATTCTCCGGTGTTATCGGTGCCCCCGTGGGAGAGGGCGGTTTCGGGAAGCGCTGTTGAGAAGCTCTATGAATGTGTGAAAATATTGACATCGGTCGCATACTTCGCGGCATTGTGAAGTGGTTTGACGCCAGCAAGGGCTTTGGGTTTGTCGTTTCACAGGGCGGTGGGCCGGACATCCTTTTGCATGGCAACGTCTTGCGGAGTTTCGGCCACAGCTCCGTCTCGGAAGGGACCGAGATCGAGATGAGCGTAGTCGAGACCGCGCGAGGGATGCAGGCGACCGAAGTTCTTTCCCTGACGCCGCCTACGGCTCGCCCAGCCGCGCCCTTGGCCGAGCTCTTTGGCTTTGATGCGGAAGAAATCGAACGCCTGACCCTTCACGCTGCGCGGGTCAAATGGTTCGACAAAGCCAAGGGTTTCGGTTTCGCAAACATCTTTGGCTTGGCAGATGACATTTTCATCCATATCGAGGTCTTGCGCCGATCTGGCCTTGCCGATCTGGCAGCCGGAGAGGCGATCGGCCTGCGCGTCACTGACGGCAAGCGCGGCAAGATGGCGGTTGAGGTGCAAAGTTGGGACAGCGCGGTTGGGTGCGGTGGATCCTCGTCATAGCGCTAGCGGCGTCGGCTTTTGCCGTTGCCACTTTCTCATCTGCTGACGACTGCGACGAAACCCGCGTCACCGCGTCTGGCGAATGGGGCCGGGCACATTTCACTGTAGTTTTGGCGGATGACCCCTCCGAGCGCGCGCGCGGTCTCATGTATGTCGAGTCCTTGCCAATGCTTGAGGGGATGCTCTTTATCTACCCCGAGCCCCAAGCTGTGACCTTCTGGATGAAGAACACCCTTATCCCCCTCGATATGCTTTTTGTTGGGCCGGATGGGACGATCCTTGCGCTTCATGAAAACGCGATCCCCCATGATGAAACGACAATCAGCGGCGGAGACGGTGTCATAGCAGTGCTCGAGATCAACGGTGGCATGGCGCGCCGTCTGGGAATCACCGTGGGCGACAGGCTCGAACATCCCGCCTTTACAGCCGCCTGTGCCGGTTAGGCCTTTTCAAACCCTTCCGCCCCGTCTAAGCACGCATCCGTCGGGGCGTAGCGCAGCCTGGTAGCGCGACGGTTTTGGGTACCGTAGGTCGTAGGTTCGAATCCTATCGCCCCGACCATC
>JAHEBR010000342.1 GCA_024642185.1 Marivivens sp.
CCGTTCCGGCAGGTGGTGAAGGATTACTTCCAGATCTGCGAGAGCTATTTCGACGCGGTGAAAACCGCAGCCCCCAGCCAGATCGAGACCATCGACATGGCCCGCCGTGGCATCCACAATGAAGGCGCCCGCGTGCTGCAAGAGCGCCTCGAAGGCAAGGCCGAGGTCGATACCGACACCGCCCGCCGCCTCTTCACCCTGATCTGCGTTCTGCATTTCGGGGGCTAGGATGGAGGCAGACAAGAGCCCCAGCGCCCTGCCGCAATCTGTCTTGTTCTGCTGCGATCATAACGCGGTCCGCTCGCCCATGGCCGAGGGGATCATGAAGAAATTCTACGGTCAGGCCTGCTATATCCAGTCGGTCGGGGTTCACAACGACCTCGAGATCGACGGTTTTGCCGTGGCCGTCTGCCAGGAGATCGGGGTCGAACTTTCGCGCCATCGCTCGCGCTCGTTCGACGAGATGCAGGACTGGGGCGATGATCTGTCGTCTTTCGATCTGGTGCTGGCGCTCTCGCCCGCCAGCCAGCGCCGCGCGCTTGATCTGACGCGCTTTTATCATCTCGAGGTCGAATACTGGCCCGTGCTCGATCCGACCGGCTTGGGCGAAGGGCGCGAGGCGCGACTTGTAAGCTATCGCCAGACCCGCGACCAGATCATCGCGCGTCTCATCGAACGTTTTGGCCCGCCGACCGAACCGGGCAATGAACACTTGGGAGGCCCCACCGAATGAAGATCGCGACGTCTGTCTATCGCCCTGTCTGGCATGCCGATCGGGCCTCGCTCGAGGCAAGGCTCGAGGCCTGGGTTGCCGATGCGGCCAATGCCGGGGCGCAAATCCTAGTGTTCCCCGAATACGGTGGCGTCGAGGCGGCGATGATTGGCGCGCGGCCAATGGGCCTCGGCGCTGTCGCTTGGGCCGAGCGGCTGGCGGATGCCGCCGAGGGTTGGGCCGATCTCCACGCGCGGCTCGCGCAGACATACGGTGTCTATATTCTGGCGGGCTCTCTGATGGCCCGTGCGGCGCAGGGCATTGTGAACCGCTCCTACTTTCTGTCGCCCGAGGGCGGCATCGACTGGTATGACAAGCTCGTGCCGACCCCGTGGGAGCGTGAGGCGATCGCCCTCGCACCTGGGCAGGAGAACAAGCTCTTCGAGACGCCTTTCGGCAAGATCGGCATCCAGATCTGCTATGATAGCGAGTTCCCGCTCTTCACCCGCGCCCTCGTCGAGCGGGGCGCCGACATGATCCTCGTCCCCTCCGCCACCGATTTCGAGGCGGGCTATACCCGCGTGCGCCAGTCCTGCCGTGCCCGCGCGATCGAAAGCCAGTGCCTGATCGTCCATTCTCCGGTTCTGGGGCCGGTGGAAGATTGCCCGCTGCTCGAGCAAGGCACGGGCTCGGCCGCGATCTTCTGCCCGCCCGACTATGGCCTGCCGCAGAACGGAATTATCGCTCAAGGCGTGGTCGATGCTGAAGGCTGGGTGATCGCCGAGGTCGACCCGACCCGGATATCCGCCTCGCGCATCTCCGGGCAGGTCAACAACTTCGCCCACTGGCCCGAACAGGATCACCGCGTCAATTCGGTCACGACCCGGCCCTTCCGCTGATTATCGCTTGAAAAACGGGTTCGTTGAGCGCATTTAGGCGCCGTTCGCGAAATTTGGCGGACGGTCACACTCAGGAGATCACATGGCCAAGGAAGAACTGCTCGAATTCCCCGGTGTCGTGAAGGAACTCCTGCCGAACGCGACATTCCTGGTCGAGCTGGAAAACGGCCATACGATCATCGCGCATACGGCAGGCAAGATGCGGAAAAACCGCATCCGGGTTCTTGCCGGCGACAAGGTTCAGGTGGAAATGACCCCCTATGATCTGACCAAGGGTCGGATCAACTATCGCTTCAAGTGAGCACAGAACGGCCCGATAGCGGGCTGCGGCTGATCTTGGGCTCCGGATCGCCGCGGCGGCTGGAGCTTCTGGCGCAGATCGGCGTTCAGCCCGATGCCGTGCGGCCCCCAGATATCGACGAGACGCCCCTGAAGGGCGAAGAGCCGCGCGACTATGTCAAGCGGCTGGCGCGGGCCAAGGCTATGGCTGTGCCTGCGGCTGAAGGCGAGATCGTCCTTTGCGCCGATACCACCGTGGCGCTGGGCCGCCGCAT
>JAHEBR010000092.1 GCA_024642185.1 Marivivens sp.
TCGCGCGTAACCATTATGCCCTCTTAGGGAAAACGCGAGGCAGGCATGATGAGAACTCTGTTGATCAATGGCAAAGCCCATCGGGTGGATGTTGCTGATAACGTTCCCCTCCTGTGGGTTCTGCGCGACGAACTGGGCCTGACCGGAACCAAATACGGCTGCGGTGTCGCGGCCTGTGGGGCCTGCACAGTGCATATGAACGGCGAGGCGGTGCGCAGCTGTCAGGTGGCGCTGGGCGATGTGACCGGCGCGATCGTGACGATCGAGGGCCTCGGCACGCCCGAGAACCTGTCGGTTCTGCAACAGGCTTGGGCCGATCATCAGGTGGCCCAGTGCGGCTACTGCCAGTCGGGCCAAATCATGCAGGCGGCCGATCTTCTGGCGCGGGTTCCCGATCCGAGCAACGATGAGATCGACGAGGCGATGCAGGGCAATCTCTGCCGCTGCGGCACCTATCCCCGCATCCGCGCCGCGATCCATGACGCGGCGGCGCGCATGAAAGCGGAGGGCTAGGAGATGGCCGGTCGCATCCGTAAAATCGCCCGTCGCAGTTTCCTTGTGGGTTCGGTCGCCATCGCCGGCGGCGTGGCTTTCGGGGTCTACAAATGGCGGGAAGTGCCGCCAAATCCGCTTGCGCCTTCGGACGGGGCGATCCCGCTCAATCCCTATGTCGTCATCACCCGCGAAGGCGTGACGATCATCGCGCCCAAGGCCGAAATGGGCCAAGGCGTGCAATCGACATGGGCCGCTCTGGCCGCCGAGGAATTAGACGTGGATTGGGAGGATATTACCGTCCTCCACGGCCCGCCCGCACAGGCCTATTTCAACTCGGCGCTTTTTGGCGAAGGAATACCGGGGCTTGCCTATAAGGTCGGACCGACGGGGGCCTATATCCGCGATCTGGCGGGGGGTGGGGCCAAGCTTCTGAGCCTGCAACTTACCGGCGGGTCTACCTCGACCCGCGACGGCTTTGAGAAGATGCGCATGGCAGGGGCGACGGCCCGCGAGACGCTCAAGATCGTGGCCGCGCGCAGGCTCGGGGTTGGACTGTCCGAGTTGAGCACGGCCTCGGGCGAGGTGATCGCCCGCGACGGGCGGCGCATTCCTTATGCCGATCTGGCCGAAGAGGCGGCGAGCATCGAGCCGCCCGAGGTCGACCTGCGCGATCCCTCGACCTGGCGCTATCTCGGCAAGACCATGCCGCGCCTCGACATGATCCCCAAGGTGACGGGAACCGCGCAATACGCCATCGACGTGCGCCTGCCGGGGATGAAATTCGCCACCGTCCGGATGAACCCGCGCCGCACGGGGATGATGAGCTACGACGCCTCGGCCGCTCTGGCGATGGCGGGGGTCGAGCAGGTGATCGACCTTGGCAGCGGCATTGCTGTGGTGGCCCGCAACACATGGATCGCCATTCAGGCGGCAGAGGCGGTCGAGATCGTCTGGGACGAACCTGCCTATCCCAAAACAACCGAGGCGCTGAATGCGCTGGCGCTGACAGCCTTTGACCGCCCCGCCAACAGCACACCGCGCGACGAAGGCGACGTGGACAAGCCGCAGGACGGCATCGAGATCACCGCCGAGTATGAGGCGCCGTGGCTCGCGCATACGACGATGGAGCCCATGTCTTCCGCCGCCCTCTTCTCGGGCGGCAAGCTCACGCTCTGGGCGGGCGCGCAGGCCCCGATCCTGTCGCGCGACCGCGCGGCCGAGGCAATCGGCATCCCGCCCGAGGATGTCGAGTTGATCGTCCCTTACCTCGGCGGAGGCTATGGCCGCCGCTCGGTGGCCGATTTCTCGATCCTCGCCGCCCGCGTCGCCGCCGCGATGCCGGATGTGCCTGTCTCGGTCACATGGAGCCGCGAAGAGGATATGCGCAACGATTTTTACCGCCCCGCCGCATGGGGCCGGTTCCGGGGCGTGGTGCGCGATGGGCAGGCGATGCTGCTCGACGGCAAGATCGCCTCGACCTCGCTTACCAACGATTCGACCCCGCCCGAGGATCCGACCGAAAAACAAATGGGAGACCGGGAGTTGGTGGCCGGCGCATGGGATCAGCCCTATGGCATCCCGAACTACCGGGTTTCGGGCCATACCGCCCGCACCGGCGCACCGATAGGCTTTTGGCGGTCTGTGGGCGCGAGCTATAACGGCTTTTTCTTCGATACCTTCATCGACGAGTTGGCCTATGCCGCCCAGCGCGATCCCCTCCAGTTCCGCCTCGAGATGGCGCGGAAGGAACACGCGCCGTCTGCAGCTGTCATAGAAGCTGTCGCCGAAATGTCGAATTGGGGTGCCGCTCGTGCCGATGGCACTGCTCTTGGTATCGGCTTCACCTACTCCTTCGGCGCGGCGGTCGCGCAGGTCGTGCAGGTCACTCAGCGCGATCGCGGCATCTCGATCGACAAGGTCTGGATCGCGGCGGATGTGGGGCGTGCGCTCGACCCCGGAAATCTCGAGGCGCAGCTTTCGGGTGGTGCGATTTTCGGCCTGTCTGCTGCGGCCTTGGGCAAGATCACCTTCAGCGATGGCATCGCGGAACAGCAGAACTTTTGGGACTATGACGCCCTCAGAATGCAATCCGCGCCTGCTGTAGAGGTAAGGATTCTCGAATCGGCCTATCGAATTTCCGGTGTTGGCGAGGTCGCCGTTCCTCCCGCGGCACCTGCGCTCGGGAACGCCCTTTTCCGCCTTACAGGTCAGAGAGCGCGCAAGCTGCCCCTCATCGAGACATTCAACCTATTGGTGTAGGGCCAAAAAAACGCCATAAACCGCCCGCCAATGGCCCCGATTGAAACGAATTGACGCCCAAAGCCTTGGGTATTCGTTAACGGATAAAGTGCTCCGCTCTGAAAAATACCGGGCAATCAAAATTGGCGGGAACCTGAATGTTTGAATTCTCAAATGAGCTTCTCAACAAGCTCAAGACCCAAGCCGAACCTGTGGGTAATGAGTTTTCCTTTGACAAAGTGGCTGAGTTCCAGCCCGACCATGTCATCTGCTTCACGCCAAAAACACTGATAGCGACCCCTCGTGGTGCTCGTGCCGTCGAAACCCTCGGTGTCGGCGATCTTGTCATGACGCGGGATCACGGGATGCAGCCGATCCGCTGGATTCAGTCGCGAACCGTTTCCGGAATCGGGCTATTCGCTCCAATTCGCGTCAAGAAAGGCGTGCTGAGGGGAATGGATGACGATTTGGTCGTGTCGCCCCGCCACCGGGTCTTGCTGCAGGGCTATCGGGCCGACCTCTTGTTTGGCGAGAGCGAGGTTCTAGTGGCTGCAGAAAACCTCATCGACGGCGACTCGGTGCGGCGCGATCGTCAACAGCAGGTCACCTACATCCACATTCTCTTCGACCAGCACGAGGTCATCTATGCCAATGGAGCGCCGACGGAGAGCTTTCACCCGACGGATCGGTCTCTTGCCGCTGTCGAGCCGCAGGCCCGAGAGGAACTATTCGCGATCTTTCCAGAATTGAGGTCGCTTCCGGCAAGCTATGGCAAAACCGCCCGGCGCTGCCTTCAGCCGCATGAGGTCGAGCTGGTCAGGATCTGATCCGCTCGATTCACTCGATCCCGTTCGCAACCTGAAGGGCGCGCACGTATTTCAGCACCAACGCTGTCTCGGCTTCAGTGATTCCCGGAATCGAAGGCATATTCCCATAGGGCCAATGATGCGCCCTCACCCCCACAGTTGGGGCATAGAGGAAGCTGATATCGGCGTGGTGGCTGGGTTCATAAATCTCGTGCACCAGCGGCGGGCCAAAGCCATCGCGCCCGCCAGCGTTCATGCCGTGGCACTTGGCGCAAAACGAATTGAAAGCCACTTCGCCAGCACGCTCGTCCGGTCCCAGCTCGGGCACGACAACATCCACCATTGGCACGCCGAGATCCGCATGCCCGCCGCTTGTTAGCTGTTGGGAGTAGGTCAAATAGCCAATCACACACGCCGCCAACAGACCCGCAAGCGAGGCAAAGAGTGTTTTATTCATACGTCGTCGAAGCCCTGTAGCTCTAATTTTTCAACTTAAAATTTAAATACGACTATTAGCCCCAACCGGAAGTAAGATCAACGGTTTGCGCGCCATTGTCGTGCCGCTTGCCCAAAAGCTTGGAACAATGGGCGCGAAACAGGATCATTGGCTGCGTTCCACTCAGGATGCCACTGGACCGAGAGGCAAAACCCTTGCGCCCCTTCGACGTAGATCGCTTCGGGTGTTCCGTCCGGCGCGGTTCCGTCGACGATGATTCTCTTTCCCGGCCGGCGAATTCCCTGCCCATGGAGCGTATTGGTCATGACTTCGTTTGCGCCGAATATCTTGGCGAAAGGGCCATCGGGGGTCAGCGTGACTTTGTGCCGGATGGCAAATTTGTCTGCCAGCGTTCCATCTGGCGGCATCCGGTGATTGTCGCGCCCCGGCAGATCGCGGATTTCGGGATCGAGAGAGCCGCCCATCGCCACATTGACCTCTTGAAAGCCCCGACAGATCCCCAAGAAGGGCTGGCCGCGCTCGACGCAGGCCCGGACGAGCGGCAGGGTGATCGCATCCCGGTTGCGGTCAAATGTGCCGTGGGCCGGAGTTTCCGCTTCGCCATATTCCTGCGGATGAACGTTCGGGCGACCGCCGGTCAGTAGAAACCCGTCGCAGACCTCGAGTAGTTCCGGCACCGATACAATTTCTGGGTCAGCAGGGATCAGAAGCGGCATGGCCCCCGACACATGGGCGATCGCGCAGGAATTCATCGCTCCGACCGCATGAACCGGGTAGTCGTCGCCAAGGATGTTTGAGTTGCCGATAATGCCGATGACTGGGCGAGACATAATTCCTCACTCAAGATTTTGAGTGGAGTATATGCTCACAGAACCCCCCTGCAAACAGGGGCGAACTTCGCATCAGCGCACACTTCTGTGCGGCAACAAACCGAATATGGTCTAGTCTTCGCCGGTCAGGCCCGCGGCTTCGATCCCTGCCAAAGCGCAGATCACGTCATTGTCGCTGGTGTCGCCCGTCACGCCGACCGCACCGATGACCTTGCCCGCCTTGTCGCGTACCAGAACGCCGCCCGGCACCGGCACGACCTTGCCATCATAGACGCCGTTCATCGCCGCGATGAAATAGGCCTGCTGTTCCGCCCGCGCCATCTGGGCGCGCCCGGCGATGCCGAGCATCACCGACCCATAGGCCTTGCCCTGCGCGATGCCAAAGCGGCCGGGGGCCGCGCCGTCTTCGCGCTCGAAGGCTTTGACATGGCCGCCGCTGTCGAGGACGACGACAGCAAGGGGTTTCAGTTCCAACTCGCGCCCCTTGGCAATCGCCTTGCGGATGATGGTCCGGGCCTTTGCCGCTGAAATCTCTGCCATGTCGTCCTCCCTTTGGCGCCCTGCCTAGTTGCGGCCGAGCGCCTTCAACTCGAGGCGGCGGCGATGCAGGACCGGCTCTGTATACCCCGAAGGCTGGACGCGTCCCTCGAACACAAGGTCGCAGGCGGCCTGAAAGGCGATATCGTTGAACTCGGGCGCCATCGGGCGATAGAACGGGTCGCCCGCGTTCTGACGGTCGACGACCTCGGCCATCTTCTTCATCGCGGCCATCGTGTCCTCGCGGCTGACGATGCCGTGGTGCAGCCAGTTGGCGATATGCTGCGACGAGATCCGGCAAGTGGCGCGGTCCTCCATCAGGCCCACATCGTGGATGTCGGGCACCTTGGAACAGCCCACGCCCTGATCGATCCAGCGCACCACATAGCCAAGGATGCCCTGGGCGTTGTTCTCGACCTCGCGGAGGATCTGCTCTCGGTTCCACTTGCGATAGGTCGCCAGCGGAATATCGAGAAGCGCATCCACATAGGCCCGGCGGCCACCCTTGGCGAGGCGCGCCTGAACGGCAAAGACGTCGATCTTGTGGTAATGCAGCGCGTGCAGGGTCGCGGCGGTGGGCGACGGCACCCAGGCACAGTTGGCGCCCGACTTGGGGTGGTCGATCTTCTGCTCCAGCATCGCCGCCATCTGGTCGGGCATGGCCCACATGCCCTTGCCGATCTGGGCCTTGCCCGAGAGGCCGCATTCGAGGCCGATATCGACGTTCTGGTTCTCGTAGGCCGTGATCCAGCCCTTGCGCTTGATGAAATCCTTGCGGCTGAAGGGGCCGGCTTCCATCGAGGTATGGATCTCGTCGCCGGTGCGGTCGAGGAAGCCCGTGTTGATGAAAGCCACCCGGTTCTTCGCGGCGCGGATGCATTCCTTGAGGTTGACCGAGGTGCGGCGTTCTTCGTCCATGACGCCGAGCTTCACCGTGTCCTGCGGCAGGCCGAGCATCTTTTCCACATGGGTAAAGATCTCGTCGGCAAAGGCCACCTCGTCCGGCCCGTGCATCTTGGGCTTGACCACATAGACCGAGCCCTTGACCGAATTGCCGCCCTTCTGCTTGAGGTCATGGATGGCAATGAGCGTCGTCACGGCGGCATCCATCAGCCCCTCGAACGCCTCGTCCCCGTTGCGATCAAGGATCGCGGGGTTGGTCATCAGGTGGCCCACGTTGCGGATCCACAGAAGCGCGCGGCCCTTGATCGAGGTCTCCTTGCCGTTCGGATCAAGGAAAGACAGATCGGGATTGAGGCGACGGGTGAAGGTTTGGCCGCCTTTGGCAACCTCTTCCGCCAGATCGCCCTTCATCAGGCCAAGCCAGTTGCGATAGGCCACAACCTTGTCCTCGGCATCAACGCAGGCGACCGAATCCTCGCAATCCATGATCGCAGAGAGGGCGCTTTCCAGCCGCACATCGGCCAGAAGCGCCTGATCGCGGCTGCCGATGAAATGGGCGCGGTCGAACACGAGTTCGACGTGCAGCCCGTTGTTGCGCAGGATCACCGAATGCGGCGCCTTGGGGTGGCCGCGATAGCCCACGAATTTCTCAGGGGTCACGAGCGGCAGGTCATCGACCAAGAGCTGCCCCTTCTCGACATGATAGCGGCGCACATCGGCGTGGCTGGTGCCGGCGATCGGGAAGGCCTCGTCCAGGAAGACCCGCGCCCGCGCCACAACCCGCGCGCCCCGGCCGCGCTCGTAGCCGCCCTTGGGGATCGGGCCGGCCATCGCGTCGGTGCCATAGAGGCAATCATAAAGGCTGCCCCAGCGGGCATTGGCCGCGTTCAGCGCATAACGGGCGTTGGTGATCGGCACGACAAGCTGCGGGCCCGCGACCGAGGCGATCTCGGGGTCCACATTCGCGGTGCCGATCCGGAACTCGCCACCCTCGGGCAGAAGATAGCCGATCTCGCCAAGGAAGGCCTTATAGGCCTCGTGATCGTGCGGGGCGTCGCGGTGGGCGATATGCCAGGCGTCGATCTTGGACTGGATCTCGTCGCGCTTGGCGAGCAGGGCGCGGTTCTTCGGTCCGAGATCGTGGACAAGGCTCGAAAGCCCGGCCCAGAAGGTATCGGCGCCAATGCCGGTTCCCTCAAGCGCCTCTGTTTCAACAAAAGCCGCCAGCTCGGCCGCGACCTTCATTCCTGCTCTCTCTACGCGTTCAACCATCGTCCGATTCCCCTGACTGTATGCATTGGTATGCAGGTGTTGTCGCCGACCTAGCGCAAAAGTTTCCGATCGGCAACAGGATCGCGGTCATCTTCCCTGACCAATCCGCGGAAGACCGCCCTGCAACCGCCCTTGCTCCGCCCGCGCCCCTGTCCTAGAAGCCTTGGCGATACGTTGCGAGGAATGCCCCATGCTCGATTTGACCTATGACGCCCCCAAACCCAAAGTCATCGCCGGCGCTACCGGCGACTGGGAACTGGTGATCGGCCTCGAGGTCCA
>JAHEBR010000093.1 GCA_024642185.1 Marivivens sp.
GCCACGTCCATCGGCGGCGCCTCAAAGTGGGTCAGGATATCTTTATACATCCGGTGCGCCCGCTCGGGGGTCCAGACGGCGCCCGAAAGCTCCCAGGCCTCAAAGTTGCGCCAGTCGCTGACGAAGGGCTGGTAGAAGGCTGTCTCATAGCGGTCTTGGGTGTGCTGGATGCCGAAATAGTGGCCGCTTGGCCCAACCTCCTTGATCGCGTCAAAGGCGATGTCTTCGGGGCCGGTGGCGACGATCTGGGGTTCCATATAGCGCTGGATCATTTGCAGGACTTCGCAATCCATGATGAATTTCTCGGGGCAGGCGATCAGCCCGCCCTCGAGCCAGCCCGCCGCGTGATAAACCACGTCGGTCCCCGACTGCACCGCCGACCACAGGCTGTTTGAGGTTTCCCACATGGCCTGACCATCGGGGATATTGGCCGCGCAGACACCCGAGGCGCGCATCGGCAGGCCGTAGAAGCGGGCCATCTGACCGGTCATCTGGGTTGCGCGCATATATTCGGGGGTGCCGAAGGCGGGCGCGCCCGATTTCATGTCGACGTTCGAGGTGAAGGTGCCGATCACGCAAGGACAGCCGGGGCGGACGTATTGGAACAGCGCAATGGCCGATAGGGCCTCGGCGATCGACAGCGTGACAGCGCCCGACATCGTCACCGGTGCCATGGCGCCAGCAAGCGTAAAGGGGGTCACATAAACTGCCTGCCCCTTGCGGATCAGCCGCAAGCAGCCGTCGATCATCGGCTGGTCGTGCTTGAGGGGCGAGGTCGAGTTGATGTTGGTATACATCCGCGGCTTTTCGGCGAATTCCTCTTCGGTCAGGCCGCCGGCGATGCGCACCATCTCCATCACGTCTTCGACCCGTTCCTTGCCGAGTGAATAGGCATGGGCCACCTTGTCGGTCAGCGTGAGCTTGTCGAAGACCACGTCGAGGTGGCGCACCGAGGCGTGCACATCCACCGGCTCGACCGGATAGCCGCCGGCGAAGTGGATACAGTTGAAATGCTGGGTCAGGCGCAGAAGATTGGCGCATTGCTCGCGCGTGCCCGAGACCTTTTTGCCAAGCTCGAGGTCATAGTAGTTGGGCGGCGAGGAGACGTTGCCAAAGAGGATATGGTTGCCGCCGACGATGATCTCGCGGTCGGGATTGCGTGGGGTGATGGTGAATTGCGAGGGCGCCTTGCGGACCATCTCCATCACCCAGTCGCGGCCCATCCGCACATTGGTTCCGTTGACGATGCAACCGGCCTCCTTGAATATCTCGATCGCTTCCTCGTTGAGAAACTCGATGCCGATCTCCTCGAGGATCCGCATCGCGCCATCGTGGATCGCCTGCACGCCTTCCTCGCGCAGCGGCTCGGTCGGCCTGTCGGTATTGACCGGAAGCCGCCACGGCATCTGCGGGAAAAGCTCCTGGCTGCGGCGCGCTGTATTGGCGGCGCGGCCACCATGGCGGCGTTTGCGGGCGGGGGTGTCGTCCATGGGGGCTCTCCGAGAGGTCGATGCCCAACTCTGGCAGCAGCCCCCGCCGCCTTCGTCACGGTAAGCGACAGGTAGCGTCGGATTCTGACCTTGCGCCTAGCACCAGCTGGCGTCGTCGCTGTTGGGCGCGCGGAGAAGCTCGTTGAGGTTGGCCTCGATCAGCCGGTAGCCGACGTTGCCATAAAGGATCTGCCGGCCCGCGTTCATCAGGAAGGTCGGGCTGCCGCTGATTTTGTTTTCCTCGGCCAGCTTCGTATCGGCGCCCAGCGCCGCAATCGCAGCACCCGAGCGAATATGCGCCTCGATCGGCGCGAGCGGCAGGCCAAGTTCCTCGGCCACGGCGGCCTGCACCTGCCAGGCGGAGATATCGCGCCCCTCGGCAAAGAAGGCCTGCCGCAGCGCCCATGTGGCGCGGTAGTAGTTGCTCTGGCGCAGCGGGACATCCGCCCCTTCACTGAGCGAAACCGCCTTCAGGAAATGATGCGCGGCGAGGGAACTGGTGGGGCGGGTCTTGTGCCAGACATCGGCGTGCAGGGTCACATGGGGAAAGCCCGAGGCGACCTTTTCGACGTGATCGCCATAGGCGTCGATCCCGCCGCGGCCCGCCCAGCCCTTTTCCAGCTTGCCGATGGCATCGGGGAAAACGGGGACGAAATGCATCGCAAAGGCGACCTTGTCGTCGAATTTCCGCGTGGCCTCTTCAAGCCGCACATGGGCGACATAGGCCCAGATGCACAGGACATCGGAATAATGCTGGACGACGGGAAGGCTCATGGCGCGCTCCTTCAGGCTTGGCCCGCGATCCATGCGGGCAGTTCGGCGATTGAGTTGAGGACAACATCGGCGTACGGCTCGAGCGCCTCGCGGCGGGCGGGGCCGGTGAGGACACCGACAGTGGTGAAACCGGCGGCTTTGCCTGCGAGAATATCGTGCAGACTGTCGCCGATCATGGCGCAATCTTCGGGCGCAAGGCCAACGCTCCGCCCAAAAGCCAGCAGTGGCCCCGGCGCGGGCTTGGCGCCGTGGCCGCTATCGTAGCCGGCGACGAAATCGAAGGCTTCGAGGATACCGGCCTTGGCCAGATGCGCCCGTGCGGCGGCTTCGGAATCATTGGTCGCCAGCCCGATCTTCAGGTCCATATCCTTGAGCGCCCCGGCAAAGGGGCGCAAAGGGGTCGCTTCGACCTGCGGTGCGGTTTGGCTCAGGATGCTCATGCGGTCGATCAGGGCCCCAAGATCTGAATCCGAGGTGAACGGCAGGACATGGCGGGCGAGCGTCGCCACCGTTTCGGCAATGACGATGCTGGCGGGCAAGAAGGCGTGGCCTTCGAGATCATAGCCGAGAATCCGTGCCAGCTCGGCCCGCTCGTCCGGCCGGCCGGCCGTCTCGGCCTCGATCAGGCGCTCGGTCCAGTTGCCCCAGGTCGCGCCAAAGTCGAACAGCGTCCCGTCCTTGTCGAAAAGCACGCCGCGGATCTTATACATTACAATCTCCTAATGTATTGCAGATGTGGGCTGACGCCCGAAGTGTCAAGGCCTAGGTCCAGTGAACCATTTCGGCGCCCGGCAGACCATACCGGGCCCGAAGCGGCGCATCATAGGGATGGCCGAAAGTATCGCAGAATTCCCGGACCCAGGCATCGTCGGATGTCAGAAACTCGAGCACGGAGGCCAGAAAGACCGGATCAGAAGCGCGTGCGCGAAGATCATCGAGCCCTGCGCCCGAGGAGGCCAGGAAAGATGAAAACAGCTCGTCTTGCGACGATAGCCACCCAAGCGCCTGAATTGCCAAGATTTCCGCCTGCTCTTGTCCCACGTCTGCGCCCTGATATCCGAAACAGTTTCTTAACCAATCGAGTTCAAATTTAGCCAAACTCAATTGTTTTAATTTTTCAGGAGGTCAGGATGTCGGGCCGCGTGATGATTGTCGATCCTGTTTCTACCAACCGCATTGTTCTAAAGGTCAAGCTTCTGGCAGCCCGCTATCAGGTCGTTCCCTGTGTCGACTTTGCCGAAGCGCTTGGTCGGCTCGACGACGAGAAACCTGATCTGATCTTGGTCGAAGCAAGTCAGCTTAGCGCCGGGCTCGCCGATTTCTGCGCGGAACTGCGGCGGGGCCTTCGTCAGCCCGATATTCCCGTCCTTGGGCTCGGTCATTTTTCCGACAGCTATGCACGGCTGGCGGCGCTCGCCGCAGGTGCCGACGACATTCTCCCCAAGCCCTTTTGCGATGCCTTGCTGCTAGCCATGATCCGGGGGCTACTAAGGTCGCGCGACGAAGCGCGCGATGCTCTCATGTCTGATGAAACCCGCACCGCGCTTGGCTTTGCGGAAAACTCTTCCGGTTTTGAACCTGCCGGTTCCGTAGCAATCATCTGTGACGACGAGCTCGGCGGCCAGAGGTTCGGACAACTCTTGAACGGACTACGGGCCGGACAGGCCCGCACGATGACCCCGATTGAGGCTCTTGAGCTGCGCGGCAAAGCCGTTCCCGATCTCTTTGTGCTCGATGCAAGGGCTACCTTGGCGCAGAATGCTGCTGATGTAGTCTATCAACTGATTGCCGATCTTCGCAGCCGGACGGAAACCCGCAACGCCGCCCAGCTTGTGGTCCTGCCGGCGGGGTCTGAAGCGATGGCCGCGATGGCGCTTGATCTCGGAGCCAGCGCAACATCAACTTCGGATGCGGCCCCTGAAGAAATGGTACTTCGCGCGCGAACCCTACTCGCGCGCAAGGCCAGACAGGATCGGGTTCGCGATACGCTGAAACACGGCCTCGAAGCGGCGATGACAGACCCGCTTACAGGTCTCTACAACCGCCGCTATGCGATGTCACACCTTGCGGGACTTGCCGAAAGGGCTGTCGAGACCGGACGCAACCTTGCGGTCATGGTCCTCGATATCGATCACTTCAAACGCATCAATGACACGCACGGTCATGCCGCTGGCGATCAGGTTCTTGTCGGCGTGGCGGATATCCTCCGACGTAATCTGCGCTCAATCGATCTGGTGGCTCGGGTCGGGGGCGAAGAGTTTTTGATCGCCATGCCCGATGCATCGGCCGAAGCGGCCCGCGCCGCAGCCGAACGGCTTCGGCAGAAGATCGCCTCGTCGGATTTCGGAAACAGCGACGCGGGGGCCTTGAATGTGACGCTTTCGGTTGGCATCGCCCTTGGCAACGCCCTTGGCAACGCCAATCAGGTGGTGGGCGGAAGATCGGGAATCGAAGAACTTATCCAAAGCGCCGATGTCGCGCTCTACCGCTCGAAAGCAGCTGGGCGAAATACCGTAACGTTGGGCCAGTCGGCGGCCTGAGCTTCAGTCGTCGTCCTGGCCATTCCACTGGCGCGAGAGGCGGCGCGCGAAGGTTTGCCGCTGCTCCGGGGACATCGAGGCGATCCGGCGCAGCAACAGATCTTGCCCGACCTGCATGACCTGAACACCACGTTCACGTTCTTTGGCAAATATCCTGCCCAGCGCTGCGGGGTCGAATGGCTCGGCCAACAGAGCATCGAGAAAGGCCGCCCGAATCCGGTTCATGTCTTGAGCGCCGGTCCGCCCGATTTCGGGGCGCTCGCGGAGCTCGCCCGCAAGACCGCGCCGATCCTCGATCGACATCGCGCGAGCAAACGGCCCCAGATCAGCGCTAAAGCCACCCGGACCGCTCATATGACGGCCCGAGACGATGCCACCTGCAATCATGCCGACGATCAGCACGTTAAACGCCAGCGACACGCCCAACGCGATCCGCAGGCTCCGGCTACTGCGCTCGGGCGGAGTTGGCATTGCTTCGCCAGTTGTCTGTGTGGTGTCGTCCGTCATGTTCAGATTCCCATCCCAAGGACATCGTTTGCCGAAAAGACCTGCAATGTCACGCTGCTGCCGAAGAACACATCCGTTACGGTCTCGAACGCCGCAGGGGGCGCGATGCCGAGCCAGACGCCCGCAGCGGCCACCGCTGCAAGGCCGCCGGCACCCGCCCAGCCGCCCAGCGCCGTCCAGAGCGGCGAGAAGAAGCCCGAACTGCCTCGCGCCTGAGGGGCCGCCGCAGCCGGCGCCTGCACCCGTGCCGCATCTGCCAGAACCCGCGCCATGAGGTCGGCCGAAGGCTCGGCCCTTTGGCCCGCCACCTCGGCAAAAAGCGCATCAAGCGCCTCCATTTCTGTCTTGTCCGGTTCAATCGTCATCTTCGATCCCCAGTTCCTCGCGGCGGCCCGCCAGTATCGCGGCAAGCCCCCTTTTTCCACGCGCGGTCAGGCTTTCGACCGCTTCGACCCCGATTTCCATCACCGCAGCGATCTCGGGGTTCGACAGGCCTTCAAGATGCCGCAGCGCCACCGCTTCGGCCTGTCTGGGCGGCAATTGCGCCAGCGCATCGCTCAGCGCCTTGGCCCGTGCCTCCGTATGCATCCGCGCCGTGACCGAGGGCGCCCCGTCGAGCGGCTCGGCCACCGCATCGAGCGGCACCGAGCGTTTCCGAAGGCGCAGCCGGTCGGTGCAGAGATTGGCGGTGACCCGATAAAGCCATGTCGAGACCTGCGCCTCGCCCTGCCGCCATTCGCCCGCGATCCGCCAGAGCCGCATCATCGCTTCTTGCGCCACGTCCTCTGCCTCGGCCCTGTCGCCCAGCATCCGCTGCGCCTGCGCCAGTGTCCGCGGCAAGAGCCGCGCGGCCAAAAGCTGCGCGGCCCCCGCGTCGCCATTGGCAAAGGCGACGAGAAGAGCCGCGTCTGGCGCTTCGGTCTCGGGGCAGGGCTTGTTCATAGATCCGAGTGCTACTCCTATCCGCCAGAGCGGACAACCACGGCGGGAGGACCAAGGCCCTGCCCGCCGGATTTCTTGTCTTATCAGTGGTTGCGTCCACCGAACCAGCCGCCAAAGAGCCCGCGGCCCCCTTGCTGACCGCCCATCTTGCCCTGATGGTCATCGTCGTCGCCGTGTTGGCCCATCATGCCGCGGCCGTTCTCACCCTGCCCCATGCGCTGCTGCATCTGCCCGAGGCGCTGGGTCACGAGGTCAAACTCTTCCTCGCTCACCGCTCCGTCGCCGTTGATGTCCATGATCGCAAACATCCGCTCAAGGCCTGCGCCGTCATTGCCTGCGGGCTTCATCTCGTCGGCCTGAATGAGACCGTCCTTGTTGGCATCAAGCCGGGTGATCATCTGCGCGGCCATCGCCGCAACACGATCCTGCATCTGAGCCATCATCATCGCGGTCATTTCCTCGGCGTTGAGGCCACCGTCGCCATTGGCATCGGCAGAGGCGAAATGATCTGCGGGCCGCGCGGTCAGTTCTTCGAGCGTAAGCTGACCATCTCCGTTGGCGTCGAGATCGGCAAAGGAAAGCTGCGCCATGCGCGGGCCGCCAGCCATGCCCATTCCGCCCATGTTGCCCTTACCATGCGACTCCGCGAAAGCTACCGAGCCGAGAAGCGTCGCTGCAACCGTCGTCAAAACCAGAACCTTCTTCATCTTTCTTCCTTTCAATGAACCTCTTGCGACAGGCTATTTTCGCCGTCGTCCCCCCTGATACGGAGGAGCCGCCGGGTTCCGTCGCGGCGCAGGCGATTTTCTGCCCACCTGCGCGACATGGGGCCGCAAGGACAACGTTTCCTCTTCCTTTGCAGGGCACGGGAGCGCATTTGAAGGCTTCACTCAGGAGCCTTTTTTCCCTCATGTCCTTTACCCCCGACGATCTTCCCTCCCACAGCCATGACGAAGAAGACGAGCGCCCGATGCGCCCCGCCATGATGCGTGGCCTGCGCCGGCGCTGTCCGTCCTGCGGCGAGGGCATGATGTTCAAGGGCTATCTCAAGGTGGCCGACCGTTGCCCCGTCTGCCGCGAAGACCTGAGCCAGCACCGGGCCGACGATGGCCCCGCCTATCTGACCATCCTGATCGTCGGCCACCTGATGGCGCCGAGCATCCTGTGGTTCTTCAACGCCTTCCGCCCCGACCCGCTTGTCACCTTCACCGTCTTTACGGTTGGCTGCGTGGCGCTCTCGCTCTACCTTCTGCCAAGGCTCAAGGGGATGATCGTTGCGATCCAGTGGGCCAAGAGGATGCACGGCTTCGGCAAGAGCGCCTGAGCCCGACAAGGGGCTGACATGGACACAACCGCAATCCGCGACGCCGCGACGATCATCGTCCTGCGTGATCGCACGACCCGCCCTTCTGTGCTGATGGGCCAGCGGGGGGCGAATGCCTCGTTCATGCCAAGCAAGTTCGTCTTTCCCGGTGGCGCGGTCGATGCCGTCGATGCCGAGGTGCCACTCGCCGGCCCCCTGCCCGAGCCCTGCCTCAGCCG
>JAHEBR010000343.1 GCA_024642185.1 Marivivens sp.
AGACCTTTGGCATCGGCCAGATCCTTGATGGCGAGCGGCAGCCCATGCATCGGCCCCTTGACCGGCCCCTTGTCAGCCGCGCGGGCCATGTCCATCGCGGCATCACCGTCGATCTGCGAGATGATGGCGGTGAGCTTGGGGTTGACCTCGGCAATCCGCGCGAGCGTCGCCTCCATCAGCTCGGCCGCCGATATCTCGCGCCGCGCGATCATCGCGGCCAGATCGACCGCGTCCCTGTTCAGTAGTTCGTTCATGCCTGCTCTCCCTCGCCCCCATCGAAGGGCAAGGCGCGAGAGTCGTCAAGCGGCCGGGATCAGTCTTCGGCGTTGGCCTCGGCACGGGATTTCCCCGAAACCTGCAGCGCCAGAGTGGCGGCCATCAGCCCATCGAGATCACCGTCGAGCACACCTTGGGTGTCGGAGGTCTCGAACCCTGTGCGCAGGTCTTTCACCATCTGATAGGGCTGCAGCACATAGGAGCGGATCTGGTTGCCCCAGCCCGCGTCGCCCTTGGCCTCATGCGCCTCGTTGATCGCCGCGTTCCGCTTGTCGAGCTCCATCTGGTAGAGCCGCGATTTCAGCGCGTTCATGGCGATGTCGCGGTTCTGGTGCTGCGATTTCATCGAGCTGGTGGTCACGATGCCAGTCGGCAGGTGGGTGATCCGCACGGCCGAGTCGGTCGTGTTGACGTGCTGGCCGCCCGCGCCCGACGAGCGGTAGGTGTCGATACGGATATCGCCCGCGTTCACCTCGATCTCGATATTGTCATCGACCACGGGATAGACCCAGACCGAACAGAACGACGTGTGCCGCCGCGCCGCTGAATCGTAGGGCGAGATACGGACGAGCCGGTGCACGCCCGATTCCGATTTGAGCCAGCCATAGGCATTCGGCCCGCTGATCTTGTAGGCGGCGGATTTGATCCCCGCCTCCTCGCCCGCGCTTTCCGCCTGCAGTTCGACCTTGTAGCCATGCTGCTCGGCCCAGCGGACATACATCCGCGCCAGCATCGAGGCCCAGTCGCAGCTCTCGGTGCCGCCCGCGCCCGAGTTGATCTCGAGGAAGGTGTCGTTGCCGTCGGCCTCGCCGTCGAGGAGCGCTTCGAGCTCTTTCTGCGCGGCCTTCTCCTTCAGCGCCTTGAGCGCGCCTTCGGCCTCTTTGACGACCTCGGCATCGTCTTCCATCTCGCCCAGTTCGATCAGCTCGATGTTGTCGCTCAGATCGCGCTTGATCTCTTCATAGTTCTCGATCGCATCGACCAGCATCTGCCGCTCGCGCATCATCTTCTGCGCGGCTTCGGGATCGTTCCACAGGCTCGGGTCTTCGACGCGCGCGTTGAATTCCTCGAGGCGATACTTCGCCGTCTCCCAGTTCATCCGCTGGGCAAGAAGGCTGAGCGATTTCTCGATCGCGGCTACGGTGTTTTGCGTCTCGGCGCGCATGGTTCTTCCGTTCGTGGTCCCAAGGGCGGGTTTCGGGGGGTCATTACCCTGCCAGACCGGCACGGGCAAGCGGCGAGGCTCTAGTAAAGGCCGCCAGAGGAAAGCGTGCCGAAGGTGGCCTTGGGGCCTACGGTGGCGGTGCCGCCCGACGAGGTGATGACCTGACGCACCTCGGGCGGGATTTCATCCACCAGCGGCAGGTCGGCCGCCATGGCAAAGCCGCCGTCATAGGTGATGCCGAAGACAGGCTCTTCGCCCAAGCGGAAGCATTCGTTGCTCACCTGCTCGCCCTGCGCTTCGACGGGCAAGCGGGCGCCGGTATAGCGGTCGATCTTGATGAACTGGCATTCGTCGGGGATCTTGAACGGGCCGCCGCCGAATTGCTTGACGGCCTCGGTCATGAACTCGTTGAAAACAGGTCCGCAAACGCCGCCGCCCGAAGCCGCCCTGCCAAGCCCCTTGGGCACGTCGAAGCCGATATAGCAGCCAGCGACGATGTTGGAGGTGAAGCCCACGAACCAGACATCCTTGGCGTCGTTCGTGGTGCCCGTCTTGCCGGCGGTCGGCACCGGCAGGTTGACCGTGCGGCTCGCCGTGCCGCGCTGGACCACGCCCTGCATCATCGAGGTGAGCTGATAGGCGGTGACCGCGTTCATGATCCGCTCGCGGTTGGTCATGATCATCGGGCCCTGATCGGGCGAAATGA
>JAHEBR010000094.1 GCA_024642185.1 Marivivens sp.
GATCGGCGTCTGGATCTATTTCATGAACCGGATGCAGGGCGGCGGCAAAGGCGGCGCGATGGGCTTTGGCAAGTCGCGCGCCAAGCTGCTGACCGAAAAGCATGGCCGCGTGACCTTTGACGATGTGGCCGGCATCGACGAGGCCAAGGAAGAGTTGGAGGAGATCGTTGAATTCCTCCGCAACCCGCAGAAATTCTCGCGCCTTGGCGGCAAGATCCCCAAAGGCGCGCTTCTGGTTGGCCCTCCGGGCACCGGTAAGACCCTTCTCGCCCGTGCCATTGCCGGCGAGGCTGGTGTGCCGTTCTTCACCATCTCTGGTTCGGATTTCGTCGAGATGTTCGTGGGCGTCGGTGCGAGCCGCGTGCGGGATATGTTTGAGCAGGCCAAGAAGAACGCGCCCTGCATCGTCTTCATCGACGAGATCGACGCCGTGGGCCGCTCGCGTGGCGTAGGCTATGGCGGCGGTAACGACGAGCGCGAGCAGACGCTGAACCAGCTTCTCGTCGAGATGGACGGCTTTGAAGCCAACGAAGGCATCATCATCGTCGCCGCGACCAACCGCCCCGACGTGCTCGACCCCGCACTTTTGCGCCCCGGTCGTTTCGACCGGCAGATCCAGGTTCCCAACCCCGATATCAAGGGCCGCGAAAAGATCCTCGGCGTGCACGCCCGCAAGATCCCGCTTGGGCCGGATGTCGATCTGCGGATCATCGCCCGTGGCACGCCCGGTTTTTCGGGTGCTGACCTTGCCAACCTCGTCAACGAGGCTGCGCTTATGGCCGCCCGCGTCGACCGCCGCTTTGTCACCATGATCGATTTCGAAAACGCCAAGGACAAGGTGATGATGGGCGCCGAGCGCCGCTCGATGGTCATGACCGAGGACGAAAAGAAGCTGACCGCCTATCACGAAGCGGGCCACGCCATCGTCGGCCTCAACGTTCCGCAGCATGATCCGATCCACAAGGCGACGATCATCCCGCGCGGCCGTGCGCTTGGCCTAGTCATGAGCCTGCCCGAGCGCGATCAGCTTTCGGTGAGCTATACCAAGTATAAGTCCAAGATCGCCATGGCGATGGGCGGCAAGGTTGCCGAAGAGCTGAAATTCGGCAAAGAAAACGTCACCTCGGGCGCGACCTCGGATATCCAGCAGGTCTCAAAGATCGCCCGTGCGATGGTCACCCAGTTCGGCTTTGCGGAAGAGTTGGGCCATGTGGACTATGCCAATGAGCAGCAGTCCTATCTTGGGGCCTATGGCGGTGGCACCAACCACAGCCAGGAAACCCAGAAGCTGATCGACCAGAAGGTGAAAGAGATCATCGACGAAGGCTATGCCACGGCCAAGCGCATCCTCACCGAGAAGCGCAAGGAGTGGGAGGCTCTGGCCGAGGGCCTTCTGGAATTCGAGACCCTGACTGGCGCTGAAATTCAGCGCGTAATGAACGGCGAACCGCCGAGGTCGAATGATGGCTCGGATACGACGCCGCCGAGCGATGGCGCTTCGGTGACGGCGGTGCCCAAGGCGAGCAAGCGCAAGCCCAAGGCGCCCGATAGCGGTCTGAACCCCGAACCGACCGCATGAGTTCTGAGAAATCGAACGACTGGAACCCCGAAACCTATGCAAGGTTTCGGGGTTTGCGTTTGCGCCCTGCGCTCGATCTTTTGATGCAAATCGGCACGCCCTGTGCGGGGCCGGTGATTGATCTCGGCTGTGGCGACGGGGCGGTGGCGGCCTCGCTGAAGGCCCGTTTCCCCAAACGCGAGATCGTCGGGATCGACAGCTCGGCCGCCATGCTCGCCAAGGCGCGCGGCTATGACCGGATGATCGAGGCCGATATCGCCTTATGGACCCCCGAGGCGCTCCCCGCCGTGATCTATTCGAATGCCGCCCTGCACTGGTTGCCGGACCACGCTAGCCTGATGCCGCGTCTGGCGGGCCTCTTGCCGGAAAACGGGGCCCTTGCGGTGCAGATGCCCCGCCAGCAACAAGCCCCGAGCCACGCGGCGTTGAGAGAGGTTTCGGCGGCGCTTTTCCCCGACCGGTTCGACTATTCGGGCTGGCAACCGCAGGTCGCCGAACCTGAAGTCTATGCAAGGATGCTCGCCCCGTTCGGGGAAGTTTCGGTCTGGCAAAGCGAATATCTGCAACGCCTGCCAGCAGCCGGAGGTGCCCATCCCGTCCGCCTGTTCACCGAGTCGACGGCGATGCGGCCGATCACCGAGAAACTTGATGCCTCCGAGACCGCCCGTTTCATTGCGGCCTATGAAGAGGTGTTGGCCTCGGACTATCCTGCCGAAGCAGACGGTTCGGTCCTGTTTCCTTTCCGCCGCCTGTTCTTCGTCCTGACCCGACACTGACCCGACAGGAGCGCCCATGGCCGGTTTTATCGCCACCGATCACACCGCAACGATTACCTTCCTCGGCTATGTCCCGCGCCGTGAGGGAGCCGAGATCGAAGCCGAGGCAGTGAGCGAAATGCCCCTGACGCTTGGCGGCTTCGACAAGGAGTTTCACGCTGGCGTCAGCCGCCCGTCGTGCTCGCGCGTTGCCAATATCCATCCCAAGGGGACGGAAATCCGCAACAGCCGCCAGATGAGCATCCTCAGCGAAGAAGAATTGGCCCAGATCGCAGCCAAGATGGGGCTTTCGCACCTTGATCCCCTTTGGCTTGGCGCGTCGATCGTTCTTAAGGGCATTCCCGATTTCTCGCACTTGCCGCCCGCTTCGCGGCTGCGGTCCGGCTCCGGGGTGACGCTGGTGATCGACGTCGAGAACGGCCCCTGCAACTATCCTGCAAAAACGCTGGACAAGGTTCATCCGGGGTTCGGGAAGGCGTTCAAACCCGCCGCTATGGGGCTGCGGGGGGTAACCGCTTCGGTCGAGCGTGGCGGAAGCCTGCGGATCGGCGAGGAGCTCAGGCTTTTTGTCCCCGACCAGCGCCCGTGGTTGGGCTGAGCCGCCAAAGAAGTTTCCTATCCGCGCCATTGCCGACATAGCCCGCCGATTCCAGTGCCGATAATGTCGGAAATGCAATTTTGCCGCAGGCCCGCGCGCGGTATGCCGTGGTCGACGCAATGCGCCCGCATTGCCCGCAACGTGGAAGGTCATCATGAGCTACAAGTCCGACATCGAAATCGCCCGCGAGGCCAAGAAGCGCCCCATTCAGGAAATCGGTGCCAAGCTGGGCATCGGTTCCGACGACCTTCTTCCCTATGGCCACGACAAGGCCAAGGTCAGCCAGTCGTTCATCGATTCGGTGCAGGATCGCCCGAACGGCAAGCTGATCCTCGTCACCGCGATCAACCCGACCCCGGCGGGCGAAGGCAAGACCACGACGACCGTGGGCCTTGGCGATGGCCTCAACCGGATCGGCAAGAAAGCGGCGATCTGCATCCGCGAAGCCTCGCTCGGGCCGAACTTTGGCATGAAGGGCGGCGCCGCTGGCGGCGGCTATGCCCAGATCGTGCCGATGGAGGAGATGAACCTCCACTTCACCGGCGACTTTCACGCCATCACCTCGGCCCACAACCTTCTGTCGGCAATGATCGACAACCATATTTACTGGGGCAACGAGCTTGGGATCGACGACCGCCGCGTCGTCTGGCGCCGCGCGCTCGATATGAACGACCGTGCGCTGCGCGATATCGTCACCTCGCTGGGCGGCGTCTCCAACGGTTCGCCCCGCCAGACCGGGTTTGACATTACCGTGGCCTCCGAGGTTATGGCGATCCTCTGCCTCGCCAAGAACCTGAAAGACCTGCAAAAGCGCCTTGGCGACATGATCGTGGCCTATCGCCGCGACAAATCTCCGGTCTATTGCCGCGACATCAAGGCCGACGGCGCGATGACCGTTCTTCTCAAGGACGCGATGCAGCCCAATCTCGTGCAAACGCTCGAAAACAACCCGGCCTTTGTCCACGGCGGCCCGTTCGCCAACATCGCGCACGGCTGCAACTCGGTGACTGCAACGACCACGGCCCTCAAGATCGCCGACTATGTGGTGACCGAAGCCGGTTTCGGTGCCGACCTTGGCGCCGAGAAGTTCATGAACATCAAGTGCCGCAAAGCTGGCCTCGCGCCGGATGCGGTGGTGATCGTCGCAACCGTTCGCGCCATGAAGATGAACGGTGGCGTCGCCAAGGCCGATCTTGGTGCCGAGAACGTCGAGGCCGTTCAGAAGGGTTGCCCCAACCTCGGCCGTCACATCGCCAACGTGAAAAGCTTTGGCGTGCCGGTCGTTGTCGGCATCAACCACTTCGTCTCGGACACCGATGCCGAGGTTCAGGCGGTCAAGGATTACGTCAAGGCGCAGGGCGCCGAGGCGATCCTGTGCAAGCACTGGGCCAAGGGTTCGGAAGGGATTACCGAGCTTGCCGAAAGGGTCGTTCAACTGGCCGAATCCGGTGCCTCGCACTTCGCGCCGCTTTATCCCGACGAGATGCCGCTCTTCCAGAAGATCGAAACCATCGCCAAGCGCATCTATCATGCCGACGAGGTCATCGCCGACAAATCTGTCCGCGAGCAGCTCAAGGCATGGGAAGCCGCCGGCTATGGCAATCTCCCGGTCTGTATGGCCAAGACGCAGTACAGCTTCTCGACCGACCCCAATCTGCGCGGTGCGCCCACCGGACACTCGGTGCCGGTTCGCGAGGTTCGCCTTTCGGCGGGCGCAGGGTTTGTCGTGGTGATCTGCGGCGAGATCATGACCATGCCGGGCCTGCCCAAGGTCCCGAGCGCCGAGACGATCCGGCTCAACGACGATGGCCAGATCGAGGGCCTGTTCTAAACATCTCTGCCCCGGCTGGTTCGTCCTGCCGGGGCTTGCACTTGGGGGTGGCTTTGTTCAAACGGGAGCCACTTCCACAAAGTGATCAGACCGATGCCCGCAAGTCCGAGCCAGTTGACGACCATGATCGACCTCAGGGCCGAAATAGACGCAACTGACAAGGCGCTGGTGAAGCTTTTGGCCCATCGCGCGGGGCTTATTGATCGGGCGATCGAGATCAAGCCCGGCGAGGGATTGCCCGCGCGGATCGAAGCGCGGGTCGAAGAAGTGGTCGGCAAGGTCCGCGCCAGCGCCCTTGCTGAAGCTCTCGACCCGGAGTTGGTCGAGGCGCTGTGGCGCCTGCTCATCGACTGGTCGATTGCGCGCGAGGAAAAGGTGCTGGGCACCGGAACGTAGGAGAAACTGGAATGACCGCAAAACTGATCGACGGCAAAGCCTTTGCCGCCACCGTGAGAGCCAAGGTCGCCGCCCATGTGGCGCAGATCAAGGAAGAGAACGGGATCACGCCCGGCCTTGCGGTGGTTCTGGTTGGCGAGGATCCGGCGAGCCAGGTCTATGTCCGCTCCAAAGGCAAGCAGACCGTCGAAGTGGGCATGAATTCCTACGAGCACAAGCTGGCGGCCGATACCTCCGAGGCCGACCTGCTGGCGCTGATCGACCGGCTCAACAAGGATCCCGACGTGCACGGCATTCTCGTGCAGCTGCCGCTGCCGAAGCACCTCGATTCCGATCTGGTGATCAACTCGATCAATCCGGCCAAGGACGTGGACGGTTTTCATATCTCTAACGTCGGCCTTCTGGGCACCGGCCAGAAATCCATGGTTCCCTGCACGCCGCTTGGAAGCCTGATGATGCTGCGCGATCATCATGGGAGCCTTTCGGGCATGAATGCGGTTGTGATCGGCCGCTCTAACATCGTCGGCAAGCCGATGGCCAATCTGCTTTTGGGCGACAGCTGCACCGTGACGATCGCCCACAGCCGCACCAAGGATTTGCCTTCGGTCGTCCGGCAGGCCGATATCGTGGTTGCCGCCGTTGGCCGCCCCGAAATGGTGACGGGCGACTGGATCAAGCCGGGGGCCACGGTGATCGACGTGGGCATCAACCGGATCGAGCGCGACGGCAAGACAGCCTTGGTCGGCGACTGCGAGTTTGCCAGCTGCGAAGCGGTGGCCGGTGCCATCACGCCGGTTCCGGGTGGCGTGGGTCCGATGACAATCGCCTGCCTTCTGGCCAATACGCTGACCGCTTGTTGCCGCAGCCACGGCCTGCGCGAACCTGAAGGCCTGACCGCCTAGAACGGCCGCTGTTCGCAAGAATGTGATTACAATCAAGTCGAACAACGGCTATCTAGCGGCCAAACCATTGATTACATTTTCTGTATGTCGAGCGCAATTTCTGTAGGCAGGGCTTTCTTTCCAGGTAGCAGACCGATCAAATTTGGATTGGTCGCAACCGCGATCCTGCTTGGGTATGTTGGGCCGTTCGGCTCGACCGATGCCTTTGGTCAGATCCTCTCTACGATTTTCTGGGCATTGGTGATTGTCGCCTCTATTGGATCTGTAGGTGCCCTAAGGTATCTGGTCACATCGCGGACGGCCGGTTGGAGCGACCTGCAGCGTGAGTTGCTTTTGCTCTGCATCTTTATCGTGGTCTTTACACCGCAGCTGCATCTTCTGCTTTGGCTTTTTGACCGCAGCCGTGGCTTGAACTTCGGCGAGATTGCCGAACTTGCCGCTCAGGTAGGGGTCATTTCGCTGTGGATCGCGGCAATGCGGTATGTGCTTCTGGTGTGGAGGAAAGAGGCTGCTCCTGAGGTGGAACAGTCCTCGCAGCCACGCCTTTTCCAGAGACTCGAGGGAACTGCCGATGCCGAAGTTCTCCGGCTTTCGGCTGAGGATCACTATACGGTGGTAAGCCTGTCAGACGGGTCGACCCAGAGGATTCTTTTGCGCCTCTCCGATGGTATCGCCGAGATGGACGGGGTGGAAGGGTATGTCACCCACCGATCCCACTGGGTCGCGGCGTCGGCAGTTGCGGAAGCGCGGCGCGACAAGGGGCGGGTCTTCCTCACGCTCACCAATGGAGAGGATGTTCCGGTGAGCCGAGGCTATCAATCCGCGCTGAGAGAGGCAGGGCTCCTCCACTGACCGGTCATAGCGGCAACGGAATTGCCTTGCTGCCAGTTAGGACCGCCATGGCAGGCCTCTTGAGCAAAGTTTCAAAGACAGGGTCAGACGAGGATAGGCCGCCTGTATAGGTGCCATAGGCCGGCAGGATCAGGCGATCTTTGTCATAGAGAAACGCCGCGCGAGATGTGCCGGCTATCCGATGCTTGGGGTGGTAGTGACCTGACACTTCGCCGACCGCCCCAGAGAGAGCGATATGCCGGAAGGTGAGGCCTGCAAGGTAAGTCTCCGCCAGATGGCTCCCGCCAAGCTCGACCGGGCCGGGATCGTGGTTGCCTTCGATCCAGACCCAGCGCCGCCCCGCCTGCAGCCGCGCGAGCCAGAGCCGCTCCGCCTCGCCAAGCGATGCTTGCGCGGCGAGGTCGTCGAAGCTGTCGCCAAGGCAGATGACCTGCCGGGCCCCGGTGGCGAGGATATCGGCCTCGAGCCGCGCCAGCGTCTCGCGGGCCTCGTAGGGGGGCAGGAGGCCGCCGCCGCGCCGCGCGATGCGGTCGGACTTTCCCAGATGAAGGTCGGAGACGCAGAGCGCCGCCTCGCCCGGAATATGCAGCGCGCCGCTGGGAAGGGCGCGGAGCGGCGTGGCGCAAAGGGTAAAGGCGTGGGCGGTCATGGTTCTGTCCTGCCGTGGATCAGAAGCCCGCGCAAGGCTCAGAGTTCGCCGAGGCCGGCCTCAGTCATCAGGGCGGCGGCTTCCTGCGCCACGAGCCTCTCGCGCCCTTCGCCGACGATCGGCACCTTGCCCACCTCAAGAAGCATTGGCGCGGCCAAGGGCGAGAC
>JAHEBR010000344.1 GCA_024642185.1 Marivivens sp.
TGTTCTGGCTGGTGGAGGGGCCGAACGAGAGCTCGTGCGTCTTCACCCCCAGCATCGCCGCGATCCGGCGGCGCGCCTCGTCCATCTCCTCGCCCGCAAGGCGGCTCGCCTCGTAAGGCGCATAGGGCTGCACCTTGCGCTCAGTGTAGTAGCGGGTCAGCCGGTCGATCACCTGCTGGCAGGTATAGGAGCCGCCCGCATTCTCGAAAAACGCCTGCCCCTGCAAGGGCGCGGCCGAGAAAGCGGGAAACTGGGAGCGCACCCAGTCGATATCGAGAGATTTGGTCATCAGAGCCTCGTTTCAATCATCGCCTCGGGAAAGCCCAGCACAGACCGGGGCAATCCCAACCTGGCAGGTCTTCCAGCCGAGCCGACGCCCGAGGGGCTCCGGCAGCTCGGGGCGACGATCCCGCGCCCCGAACGCTCTTTGGTTAGGGGGCCATTGCCCCCAAGTCAATCGCCTCAGGCGTTGACATCAACGACCACGCGGCCCTTGACTTGGCCCTTGAGGATCGCGCGCCCAAGCCCCGGCAGATCGCCCAGCGTCGCGGGCTGGATCATCGCCTCGAGCCGGTCCATCGGCAGGTCCGACGCGATACGTTCCCAAGCGCGAACACGGTTGGCATAGGGCTGCATCACCGAGTCGATGCCCAGAAGGTTGACCCCGCGCAGGATGAACGGCGTGATGAGCGCCCCGTCGATCGCAGCGCCGCCCGCAAGGCCGATGGCGGCAACCGAAGTGCCGTATTTCATCTGCTTGAGAACCCGCCCCAGCATCGCACCGGCAACGGCATCAATGCAGCCGGCCCAAAGCTCGGCTTCGAGCGGCTTTTTGGTGATCTCGGTCAACTCCTCGCGCGCAACGATCTGCGTCGCACCAAGGCTTCGCAGGTAATCCGCCGTATCGGGCCGCCCGGTGACAGCCGCAACCTCATGGCCCAGTTTCGCCAGGATCGCCGTCGCCACCGACCCCACGCCACCGGCCGCGCCGGTGACCAGAACCGGCCCGTCGCCGGGCTTCAGCCCGTGATCCTCAAGCGCGATCACGGCCAGCATCGCCGTCAGGCCAGCGGTTCCCACTGCCATTGCCTGCCGCGTCGTTAGCCCCTCGGGCAGCGGCACCAGCATATCCGCCTTGACCCGCGCCTTCTGGGCATAGCCGCCCCAGCGGTTCTCGCCCACGCGCCAGCCGGTCAGCACCACCTTGTCGCCCGCCTTGTAGCGCGGGTCTTCGGATGCCTCGACCGTGCCCGCGAAATCAATGCCCGGCACATGCGGATAGTTGCGGACAAGCCCGCCCCCCGGCCCAATGCAAAGCCCGTCCTTGTAGTTCACCGTCGAATAATCGACCGCGACCAGAACCTCGCCCTCGGGCAGATCGGCCACGCCAATCTGCTCCACAGCCGCGCTCGTTTTCCCTTCATCGTCCTTGCGAACGACCAATGCGTTGAAGCTCATCCTCAGTCCTTCTTATTTAGGTCCGTGCCAGTCGATCTGGCAGATTTCGGCGCTGCGCCCATCAAAATCCCAAACGCGGCCATAGGCGCGCACCTTGCCCTTGCCGGCCTTGGCAACGGTAATGTCAGGGCCCATCCAGTATTCGGTGTTGGTCACGACGATATCCTGCCCGCCGTGGCCCGGCACCGGCGTGATCTCGCCCTGAATGGCCTTGCCCACCATTAGGCGGCGGGTCTTGCCTTCGGTCTCGAAAATCACCGGCGCACGCTCGGCGCCCAGAAACTCGCTGACGAGAACCTTGAAAAGGCCCGTGGTCCCGCGCGCCTTGCCCGAGAAGATGTTGATGAGCCCTTCATAGGCCGCATAGCTCGCCCGCTCGTCGATATAGGCGGCGGCCTTCCAGTTGCCGCGCCCCATCTTGCCCGGAATCTCGAGGAGAAGGCCCACATTCAGCCCGCCCAGATCCTCGTCGCCATAATGGCCGCTGTCGATGCGGATGCCCGCCCAGCCCATGCAATAGCCCTCGGTCGGCGGGTGATCGCCAAGGCTGATCACACAGGGGCAAAAGACGGTGCAATTGCAGTTGAGGATCAACTCGCCCTTGATCGCCCAAGGCACAGTGCCTGTCGTCGGCGCGGCAGCCGGGTGGCGGCTCGAGATTTTGGCCGGAGCGGCAATCTTG
>JAHEBR010000345.1 GCA_024642185.1 Marivivens sp.
ATGGATCTCGTCGCCGACGACGCCTTCCTCGCAGACGTCAACCGCAAGGCCGGCCTCTTCCGCCAGCGCCTCGAAGCCCTCGTCGCCGCCCATCCGGATGTTTTCGACAGCATAACCGGCGTGGGCCTCATGCTCGGCATCAAATGCAAAGTGCCCAACACCGATATGATCAAGGCCGGCTACGCCGCCGAGGTGCTGGCCGTGCCCGCCGCCAACAACGTGATCCGGCTCCTGCCCGCCCTCAACATCCCCGATGCCGATATCAACGAGGCCATCGCCCGTCTCGACAAGGCGGCCTCGACCTTCTGATTTCTTTTGGCTGAAAATACTCCGGGGGGAGGCCGAAGGCCGGGGGGCAGAGCCCCCTCCCGCCTCTCCCAGAAAGCGACCGACATGAACCATTTCCTCGATATCAACAAGACAAGCCCCGCCGACCTGCGGCAGATCCTCGACACCGCGCAGGCGATGAAAACCGCCCGCGCCGGCCTCCCCAAAGGCACGCCCGATGTCGACCAGCCGCTCAAGGGCCACATGGTCGCGCTGATCTTTGAAAAACCCTCAACCCGCACCCGCGTTTCCTTCGATGTGGGCGTGCGCCAGCTTGGCGGCGAGACGATGGTGCTTTCGGGCACCGATATGCAGCTCGGCCACGGCGAGACCATCGCCGATACCGCCCGCGTCCTCAGCCGCTATGTCGATCTCATCATGATCCGTACCTTCGAGGAACAGACCCTCCTCGACATGGCCGAATACGCGACCGTGCCGGTCATCAACGGCCTGACCAACCGCTCGCACCCCTGCCAGATCATGGCCGACGTGATGACCTACGAAGAACACCGCGGCCCGATCGCCGGCAAAAAGGTGGTCTGGTCGGGCGACGGCAACAACGTCTGCGCCTCCTTCATCCATGCCGCAGGCCAGCTTGGGTTTGATCTGACCTTCACCGGCCCCGAAACCCTCGATCCCGAGATGGGCTTCGTCGAAGAGGCCCGCGCCAAGGGCTCGAACATCGTCATCGAGCGCGATCCGGCCCGCGCCGTCGACGGCGCCGATCTCGTCGTCACCGACACTTGGGTGTCGATGCACGATCCGCAATCCGCCCGTGAACGCCGCCACAACCAGCTGCGCGGCTATCAGATCAACGATGCCCTCATGTCGCACGCCAAGGACGACAGCCTCTTCATGCACTGCCTGCCCGCCCACCGCGATGACGAGGCCACCTCCTCGGTCATGGACGGCCCGCATTCGGTGATCTGGGACGAGGCCGAAAACCGCCTCCACGCCCAGAAGGCGATCATGCGCTGGTGCCTCGGGGTCTGACCGTCCGAGAAATCCTGCTCACTCCCGAAGAATTGCGCTAGGCTCACCCCGCGAAGGCGGCCTGCAAGCCGCCCGTGATTCCTCGGGAGAGTTCCAGATGCATGACTATGTGATCCCGCCGCTGATGCGCGGCCTATCGGCCCTGTCGGGCCTTCTGACCAAGGCCGAGGCGCATTGCGCCGAGCATAGTATCAAGCCCGAGGCGATCCTCGATTTCCGCCTCTACCCCGATATGCTCAGCTTCACACGCCAAGTGCAGCTGACCTGCGATTTCGCGGCCCGCCTGCCGGCGCGGCTCTGCCTCGACGAGATGCCCTCCTTCCCCGATACCGAAACGAGCTTTGCCGAACTGCAGGCGCGCATCGCCAAGGTCAGAGCCTATGTCGAGGGCTACACGCCCGACCGCCTCGCCGGGGCCGAGACCCGCTCGCTCGTCCTCAAGCAAAGGGCGGGCGAGATGACCCTCACCGGCCTCGACATGGCAACGCTCTACTCGATGCCGCAGTTCTATTTCCACCTCACCACCGCCTACGACATCCTGCGCCACAACGGCGTGCCGCTGGGCAAGCGGGATTACATGGGGGCATAGGGGGCTGCTATCGGCCCGGTATTTACGTGATGGTTGGGGGTGGTATGGTCGATCTATGAGCAATCCGGCCCCCGTTCTGGAAAGCACCATCCGCTGCCCCAATTGCGGGCACGCCGCCTTGGAGATCATGCCGACAGACAGTTGCCAGTGGTTTTATGAGTGCGCCTCCTGCGGCGATGTTCTAAAGCCGCTGCCCGGCGATTGCTGTGTCTTCTGTTC
>JAHEBR010000346.1 GCA_024642185.1 Marivivens sp.
AGGGCAGCGCGAAATCATGCACGATGCCAATGCCTTGGCCTGCGCGCAGCATCTGCATCTGCACCGCGACCGAGTTGGACGCGAGCTGCACGCCCCCCGCCCCGAGGGGGCCGAGATAGTCTAGCTCCTTGTCGAAGATCATATCGGGGATATAGCCCACGACCGGACGCCCCTTGAGGTCGTCCCGACCGGCGATCTCTTGCGCTATGCTCCGGTGACAGGCGAGGTGCAGACGATAATCGGTGATCTTCTGGACCGTGAGGCGGCCCGCATCCGGCGGGCTTACCGTGATCGCCATGTCGGCCTCGCGTTTGGAAAGGTTGACGACACGGGGCAGCGCGAGGACCTGCACCTCGAGCCCGGGGTTCTCGGCCTGAATGGCCGCACAGACCTGCGGCAAGAGGAAATTGGCGCAGCCGTCCGGCGCGCCGATGCGGATCTGGCCGGTGAGGCCCGCGGCGACACCCAGCCCCTCTTCCATCGCCTGCCCGAGCGCCTCTTCCGCCTCGGCGGCGCGCTGGCGGATGCGGCTTCCGAGATCGGTCAGCGCATAGCCCTGCGGGGTTTTCACGAAAAGCGCCGCCCCGAGCGCATCCTCAAGCCGCGCGATGCGGCGGCCCACGGTGGCGGGATCCATCTTCAGAAGGGGCGCGGCCGCCGAAAGGCTCTCGGCCCGCGCCACGGCGAGGAAAACCCGCATATCGTCCCAGTTTGTCATGGCAGCCTTTGCATAAATGCAAAACGATTTTGATAAACTGACGCTTTTACGGCGAAAATTGCAAGACTATAACGGGCGCGTATTCACCCGCCCGCGGCCCTCCCGCCGCGTGGCGCGATCAGGGAGAGACCCATGCAGGAACTCACGCATTACATCGGCGGCAAGCACGTCAAAGGCACCTCGGGCCGCTTTGCCGACGTCTTCAACCCCGCCATCGGCGAAGTGCAGGCCAAGGTGCCGCTCGCGTCCGCCGCCGAACTGGCCGCCGCCGTGGAAATCGCCGCAGCCGCCCAGCCCGCCTGGGCCGCGGTCAACCCGCAGCGCCGCGCCCGGGTGATGATGAAGTTTGTCGATCTTCTCAACCGCGATATGGACAAGCTTGCCGAGGCCCTGAGCCGCGAGCATGGCAAGACCTTCCCCGACGCCAAGGGCGACGTTCAGCGCGGCCTCGAGGTTGTCGAATATTGCATCGGCGCGCCCGAGCTTCTGAAGGGCGATTATACCGACGGCGCTGGCCCCGGCATCGACATGTATTCGATGAAACAGCCGCTCGGCGTTTCCGCCGGCATCACACCGTTCAACTTCCCCGCCATGATCCCGATGTGGATGTTTGCCCCCGCCATCGCCTGCGGCAACGCCTTCATCCTCAAGCCCTCCGAGCGCGACCCGTCAGTGCCGCTGATGCTGGCCGAGCTGATGGAAGAGGCCGGTCTGCCCAAGGGCATCCTGCAGGTCGTCAACGGCGACAAGGAAGCGGTGGACGCGATCATCGACCATCCGGTGATCCAGTCGATCGGTTTCGTCGGCTCGACCCCGATCGCCGAGTATATCTATGGCCGTGGCTGTTCCAACGGCAAGCGGGTCCAGTGCTTCGGTGGCGCCAAGAACCACATGATCATCATGCCCGACGCCGACATGGACCAGGCCGCCGATGCGCTCATCGGCGCAGGCTATGGCGCCGCTGGCGAGCGCTGCATGGCGATTTCGGTCGCCGTGCCGGTGGGCGATGAAACCGCCGACCGCCTGATCGAAAAGCTGGTGCCCCGTATCGAAAAGCTGAAGGTCGGCCCCTATACCGCCGGCAACGATGTGGATTATGGCCCGGTCGTCACCGCCGCCGCCAAGGCCAATATCCTCAAGCTCGTCGAGAGCGGTGTCGAGCAGGGCGCCAAGCTTGTCGTCGATGGCCGCAACTTCAGCCTTCAGGGCTATGAAGACGGCTTCTTCGTCGGCCCCCACCTCTTTGACCATGTGACCAAGGACATGGACATCTACCGCAAAGAGATCTTCGGGCCCGTCCTGTCGACCGTTCGCGCCAAGACCTATGAAGAGGCCATCGGCCTTGCCATGGATCACGAATACGGCAACGGCACCGCGATCTTCACCCGCGACGGCGACACCGCCCGCG
>JAHEBR010000347.1 GCA_024642185.1 Marivivens sp.
AGCGCCAAAGCGCCGGCGGCCAAAACACCCTTCAATCCAAACATCTTCATAGGACCAACTCCCAACCAAAACATTGACGGCACGCGATAACTCTTGCGGGGCCGTCAAGACGTAGACGCAATCCGCCACGATCTTGCCTTTCTTTTGCCATGTTCGGCCGTGCAAGCCAAGAGAATCCCGTATCGGACACCTGCAAAGCCGCGGATTCTTGGGGTTTTAGGGGTTCTAGCCGAAGGAGAGGGATAGGCTTGTCGCAGATTGGGAAACAAAGCCGAGCAATGGCAAATCTGTTTCCAGCGAGGAATGAATGTGACGGAAGATGATTCGCCTTAGTGTTCGGCCAGAAACTCGGCGTCCTGACCAAAGGCCCTGCTGAGTGCACATCCAACGAAGACAGCAACGACAGTGCCAAGGGATCCGACAAGGGAATAGGCGAGGAGGGCGAGGAGGAAGGAATGGCCAAACATCACGACGGCTGCCGCCGCTACGGCCCCCAGCAATGACCCAATCAGGAGTAACCCGACCTGCATTTGGCTGCTCTGCCCTTTTTGCTCACAATACACTTACCGACGCATAGATGAAGCACCGATACCTGACACTAGAAAGCGATCAGGGCAAAAATAGGGCAGAACCAGTTTTACAAAGGTTACCCGTCAGGTCTCATGCTGATCGGCGAAGCAACGCCCTGCTAGAAACTCGAGCTGAAGCTGAGGCCCGCCGAGACAGTTTCACGGTCGAAGATATCGATGTTCGATTGGGTTTGCCGCGCGCTAACAGTGATTGTCGGGCTAAATCCAAGAAAGCTGATCGACGGAAATGTCGCCTCGATCCCGAGGCCAAAGGAGACATCCTGCCTCCCGCCGGGTGTCAGGATCCATTTGGGATAGTCCGCTACAGCCAAGTCGATCCCTACACCTCCGACAACGGGCCCAAGGCGGATCTTGCCGAGCGAGACGCTCACAGACGCCTGATCTTTATCGACCATGGCCGAGGCAGAGCTTACATTGCTAACCCCAAACTGAGCGGCGAACACTTTGCCGCCAACAAGCGCTTGCTGATATGCGGCGCTGGCTTGCGTTGAAATCGAACTGTTGATCTCCGAGTCGAGCCGGCTCTCATCTCGGGCCAGAAGATCAACACGAAGCGAGCGGCGCTCGTCTTTGAAAAGCATCTGCCTGATCTCTAGGCCCCACCAGTCGCTCACTTGCGTGCCGGCGGCGAAACCCTTGCCAAATGACAGGCTTGCGCTTGTCGGCCCAAAACCGGGGATTGCTTGCCAGCTATGACGAACGCCCGCTGACAGACCAAGCTGGTCGAAATCCGAGTTCGAGACCTCGGGCGCGGTCTCGGCTGCGGCGGGATTGAGCCAGACCTTCCGGAAAGACGCGCTGCCAAAGGCCTCGGTCAGGGATGCCCCGGTTTGCGAAAGCCGATAGCTAAAGGAAAGGCTGCCTGTAGCCTCGATCCCAGAAAGGCGAAGGCTGCTATCGCCGAATTCGAATGGATAGCCGCCAATCACGATGATCTTGGTCTCGCCGCCGTTGTTGATGTTGGTGGATGGCGAAAAGGCAAGCTGCGCCGAAACGGAGAGGGGGCTTGCCGCCTCGATCCTTTGATAAAGAACGGCAGCCGCCGCCTTTTCTTGCGGGTCTGCAACTTCGTAGGCACGCCGCGCCCAGAACTTGGCCAGAAGAAAGCGTCCCTCGGTTGCATAGAGATCGGCGATCAACAGCGCCGCTCTGAATCGCGCCATATCGGGAAACGGTCCGCGGTAAATTCTTTGTGCAATCTGCAGCGCTTCGTCATCCCGCGCTGTTTCTGTGGCGGCAACAGCGGCGGCAAGAAGCGCGGCCGCTTCCGCAAATGTGCTTGGGGTTGCCACGACCGGCACCGCAGAGCTCGCACCTGTGGCTCCGGTCGCACCCAGAAAAAAACATATGATTCCAATGTGTAATGATCTGATTGGACGGTATGTCATGGGGCTTCCGAAAATTCTGGCCCGTCCTGTTTAGCATGGATTATCACCGACGATAGACGCGCTTTAAGTTCGCGCAAGGCCCGCTGCGGACGGCGCCGATTGTTTCCTATCTTCCGGTGGACCAGCGGCCCGAGGCAA
>JAHEBR010000095.1 GCA_024642185.1 Marivivens sp.
CCGCAAGGCACAGATCGGCCCCTTCGTCGTGGCCCACGGTGATCACCGAATGCCCTGCGTCGAGGGCAAGCTGCGCCACTTCCGCCCCGCGCGGATCGTCGAGGTTGACGACCGCCGTGCCTTCGGGCGGCAGGACGCGGGTGAAGAGGCCCATCTTGGCCGCGAAATAGGCCTCGAAGGTCTCGTGATAATCGAGGTGGTCTTGGGTGAAATTGGTAAAGGCTGCGGCGGCGAGTTGCACGCCGTCGAGCCTGCGCTGGTCGAGCCCGTGGCTCGACGCCTCCATCGCCATGTGCGTGACACCCGCCTTGGCCGCCTCGGCCATGACGCGGTGCAGGGTGATCGGTTCGGGCGTCGTGTGCCGCAGGGGATAGCTCCAGGCCCCTTCAACGCCGGTGGTGCCGATGTTCACAGCCTTCTCGCCCATATCCTCCCAGATCTGGCGGCAGAAGGTGGCGACCGAGGTCTTGCCGTTGGTGCCGGTCACGGCCACAGCGGTTGCGGGCTGGGCACCGAACCAGATGGCCGCAGCGTTGGCGAGGGTCTGGCGCGGGTCTTCGGCCACCACAAGAGCAACGCCGGCCACTTTCGCAGCCTCGCGCAGCCGCGCCGCACCAGCGGCATCCGTCAGGATCGCCGATGCGCCCCGCTCGATCGCGGCTTCGGCAAACTCGGCCCCATGGACCTTGCTTCCGGGGAGTGCTGCAAAGAGAAAACCGGCGCCAACCTCGCGGCTGTCTACGGCAAGGCCCGTCACAGTCGCGCCCTTCCCGCCCTCGGCCCGAAGCCCGAGATCGCCCAGAGTGGCCCGCCTTTGTGCCGGACTTGCCTTGCCTGCCATAATGCCCCCGCCGTTCAGTTGGAGGTGAGTGTTACACCCGTCAGATCAGCCATGTCCACCTGCGGCCGCATCCCCAGAAGCGGCGCGATCCGGCGGATCATTTCGGCGCCCACCGGGACCGCGGTCCAGCCCGCCGTGCGGCGCGGCTCGGTGCCGGATGTTTCGACCGGCTCATCGAGCGTGACCACCAGAACATACTGCGGCGCCGAGGCCGGGAAGGTGGCGGCGAAGGTGGCGATCACCTTGTCGTCGTAATAGCCCCCTTGCGGGTTGGGCTTGTCGGCGGTGCCGGTTTTGCCGGCAACCTCATAGCCTGCAACCTCGCCAAACGAGGCCGTGCCGCGCACAACAACCTGCCGCATCATCGAAACGGCCTCAGCGGCCACTTCGGGCGAAAGAACCCGCGCGCCCTGCTGAATCTGGTTCGATTTCAGGATTGTGGGCTGGACCCTTGTGCCGCCGTTGGCGATGGAGGCATAGGCGGCCGCAAGATGCAGTGGCGAGGCCGAAAGGCCGTGGCCGTAAGAGATTGTCAGCGTCGAGATTTCCGACCATTGCTTGGGCGATAGCGGGCGGCCGCTTGGCGCTTCGGACAGCTCGATCGCGGTCGGCTCGAGGAAGCCGAGCGATGACAGGAAATCACGCTGACGGTCAGCGCCGATCTGTTGGGCGATGCGGGCGGTGCCGATGTTGGAGGATTTCACGATCACGTCGGTGGTCGTCAGCTGCGGCCCGTAGTTGTGGAAATCGCTGATCCGGAAGCGGCCCCATGTCATCGGGCCTTTGGTGTCGATCATCGTATTGGCACCGACCAGACCAAGCTCCATCGCCTGACTGACGGCAAAGATCTTGAAGGTCGAGCCGAGCTCGTAGACCCCCTGCACGGCGCGGTTAAAGAGCGGGCTGTCGGACTGGCTGCCGGTGGTCAGCGGCAGGGGGCGGCTGTTGGGATCGAAATCCGGCAGCGAGACCATCGAGATAACCTCGCCGGTGCGCACATCCATCAGGATCGCGGCAGCTCCCTTGGCGTTCATCAGCATCATCCCGCCCTGCAACACGCGCTCGGCGGCGGCCTGAACGGTCAGGTCGATGGAAAGCTCGAGCGGCGAGCCTTCGTTGGAGGGATCGCGCAGATATTGATCGAACTGGCGCTCGACACCGGCCACACCGATAACCTCTGCGGAATCAACGCCTTCCCGGCCAAAGCTCGCGCCACCAAGGATGTGGCTGGCGACCGGACCATTGGGATAGAGCCGCATCTCGCGCGGGCCGAAGAGAAGGCCGGGATCGCCAATGTCATGCACCGCCTGCATTTGCTCGGGGCTGATCTGGCGGCGGATCCAGACGAATTTGCGGCTGCCGGTGAGGTCCTTGACGAGGCGCTCGGCATCAAGCTCGGGGAAGATCTCGGCCAGCCTGTTGGCCGCGCCTTCGGGATCGACGAGCTGCTGGGGCTGGGCATAAAGGGCGTAGGTGTCGAAATTGGTCGCAAGGATGCGGCCGTTGCGGTCGACGATATCGGCGCGCTGGCCGATGATCGGGTTTCCGCTGGCGATGGCGCGGGGCTCTTCGGCCTCGGACGAGGCCATGGCGCCCATCTGGAGGCCGATGGCCGAGAAGGCGAGGAAGAACACAGCGCCCAGAACCAAAAGCCGCCCCTCGGCGCGGTTCTTGGTCTTATCGTTCATCTCGTCGTGGCGGCGGCGCTTGTTTTCGGCCTCGATGGCGGCGGGGTTCTCGCCCGTCTCGCGGGCCTTGAGAACGCGGGCCAAGGGGCGCAGGGGCGTGCGGATCATAGCGGCTCCTCCCCATCGGAGGAGGCCATCACCGCGCCATCCAGTGGCCCGAACGGCAAGGCCGGATAGATCACCTGATCAACCCGCCCAAAGCCATCGGGCATCAAGGGCAGAAGCCCGAGGCGATCAAAGTTGAGGTCGGCCAGATCACGCAGCCGGTCGGGGCGGTTGAGATAGGCCCACTCGGCGTTCAGCATCCTCAGGCGCGCATGGGCCTCGCCGATCTGGCGGTTGAGATCGCGCACCTCGCGGATCGAATCCTGCGTGGCATAATTCTCGTTATAGGCCCAAAAACCGAGACCCACGACCATCAGAGCGGACAGAAGGTAGAGAAGCCCCCTCATTTCCGCTCTCCCTTGCGCAGCGGCATCCCCAATGCGCCGCGATCGACCGGCTTGGCCGGCGCATCTGTCCGACGTCCGACCCGCAGCTTGGCCGACCGCGCCCGCGGGTTGTCAGCCAATTCAACCTCGTCCGGCGCAACGGCCTTGCGCACCACCATTTCAAAGCCCGGCGCCTCGACCGCGGCCTGCGGCGCATAGCGGTTGGCGTTGCCCTGCCCGCCCGAGCGGATCTGGAAGAAGCGCTTGACCATCCGGTCCTCGACCGAATGGAAGGTGACGACCGCGAGAAGGCCACCCGGCTTAAGCGCGCGCTCGGCGGCCATCAGCCCCTCGGCCAGCTGCCCGTATTCGTCGTTCACCGCGATACGGAGCGCCTGAAAGGTGCGCGTGGCGGGGTGGCTCTGGCCCGGTTTCTGGCGTGGCAGGCAGCCTTCGACGATCTTGGCGAGTTGCAGCGTCGTCTCCAAGGGCCGCGCCGCCACGATGGCCCGCGCGATCCGGCGGCTGGCCCTCTCTTCGCCATAAAGATAAATGATATCCGCCAGTTCCGCCTCGTCGGCGGTGTTGCAGATGTCGGCAGCACTTTCGCCCGATTGGCTCATCCGCATATCGAGGGGCCCGTCCTTCATGAAGGAAAAGCCGCGCTCTGCGATGTCGATCTGCATCGACGAGATACCGAGATCGAGCACCACACCGTCAAGATCGCTGCCGTAGCTGTCGAGCCCAGAGAAGGTTCCCTGCACCATCTCGATCCGGTCGCCATAGTCGCCCGCCCAAGCCTTGGCCATCTCAAAGGCCAGCGGATCACGATCCACCGCGATCACCTTGCCGGCTCCGGCGGCCAGAAGCGCACGGCTATAGCCGCCTGCGCCGAAGGTGCCGTCAAGCCATGTGCCAGAGACAGGCGCGACCGCCTCGATAAGCGGTCGCAGCAGAACGGGGATATGGGCGGATGTATCAGGAAGCTTGGCAGCTGGGCTCATGGATCATCCCCCGCCCAAGAGGCTGAGAGGATCGAAACCGTCGGGCTGATCGGCCAGCCAATCGGTCAGGCTCTTGCCCACCGAGGTGCTGAAGGTGTCCGCCTTCCAGATCTCGAAATGGTCGCCCACGCCCGAGAAATAGACCTCGCCCTCGGTCAGACCCAGTTTCTGACGCTGGCGGATCGGCATGACGATGCGCCCGTCCTTGTCGACCTCGAGACGGATCGACTGACCAAGGATCAGGCGGGAAAGGCGGGTGCGGTTCGCGTCGCCCAGCGGCATCGCCTTGATGCGCGCGGCAATCGCGTCGAATTCAACAACGGAATAGACCTGCAGCTGGTCGCGCAGGTGATCGCCGTAAAGAAGATAAAGGGCGGGGGTGAGGCCTTCGGTCCAGGTCGGATCGCCGGATTCGAGCACACGGCGAAAATCCGCAGGGATCGACATCCGACCCTTGCCGTCCACCTTCTGGACATATTCGCCTGTAAAACTCAGAACCACGTCGCGCGGCCCCTCTCCTGTCCCGTTTCATGGCCCGAAAGAGAAAACGGCGGATTGAGCTGCTGCCACTGCCCAATCCGCCGCCCTCGTCCCTTTCGGGATGCCCGACTGCGCGCGCCACCTGGGGGGATGTCTGCTCGCTCGCGCGCCGGATCTTTATTTCGAAGAAGCGGGTGCCTGTATGAAACCTGCACTTTGGTTGCCGATGGGGTTCTTAATTCGCCCCTTATTCGATGCCCGTCCTTCGATGGATCATTGGTGCCATGGGATTTCATGGTAATCAACAACAATTTCTGGGATGTATGGCGCGGATTGCAGGATTCTCGCCCACATACAGACAAGACCTAGAGAGAGATACCTGCATACTCTACATTTTGTTGCGCATATATTGCCATATGACACAATATATAGATATGGAAGCAGCCTCAGATCGAGTTCCACAAAATCCCAGAATTATCTCACAATTTCGGAATCACACCCGCCAAAGCGCCCATTTCGCCCAAAAAAAGCGGCCCAAAAGGCCAATCACCCGGCCGTTCAGGCCAGGTGATTCGCAGAAGGTTCCAGAATTTCCCTGAGAGGCGCCCCTAGACGTCGCCGTTGTCGATCAGACGGTTCGCCAGATCGGCATAGGCCTTGGCCATGGCGCTCTCGCCCGTGGCGATGGGCAGGCCCGCGTCGCCGCCCAAGCGGGTCTGCAGGTCAATCGGCAGGGTCGCCAGAAGCGGCAGGTCCAGCTTCTCGGCCTCGGCCTTCACGCCGCCATGGCCGAAGATTTCATGGGTGCTGCCACAGTCGGGGCAAACGAACATCGACATATTCTCGATCATGCCGAGCATCGGCGTCTTCATCGCCTTGAACATATCCAGCGCCTTGCGCGCATCGAGGAGGGCCACGTCTTGCGGGGTCGAGACGATGATCGCGCCATCGATCACGGCTTTCTGGCCGAGCGAAAGCTGCACATCGCCGGTGCCCGGCGGCAGGTCGATCACCAGAACGTCCAGATCGCCCCATTGAACCTGCGTCAGCATCTGCTGCATCGCGCCCATGAGCATCGGGCCGCGCCAGATCACCGCGCGGTCGGGGTCGATGAGAAAGCCCATCGACATGATCGACACGCCATGTGCGCGGATCGGCTCCAAAGTCTTGCCGTCGGGCGACTGGGGCTTTGAGGTCACCCCCATCATGCGCGGCTGGCTGGGGCCATAGATATCGGCATCCAGAAGGCCCACCTTCTTGCCAGCCTTGGCCAGCGCCACGGCGAGATTGGCCGAAACGGTCGATTTGCCGACCCCGCCCTTGCCCGATCCGACGAGAAGGATCTTCTTCACGCCTGGAATCCTTGCCGGGCCCTGCTGCCCCTGCCCCTGCCCTTGCCCCTGCCCGTGGCTGTGACCGTGGCCGCCGCCCTTGAGCTGGGGCGGCTCGGACTTCTGGGAATGCGCGGTCAGCATGGCGGAAACGCTGACAACGCCGGGAAGCGCGCCAACGGCCCGCTCGGCCGCCTGCCGCAGCCCCTCCATCATCCGTGCCTGATCCGCACTCGCCGCCTCGATTACGAAGCGCACCTTGCCCTCGTCGACGGTGATCGCGCGGACCACATCCCGGCTGATGAGATTGCCGCCGTCGGGCAGCTCAAGACGTGACAATACAGACTGAATCTGTTCGCGGGTAACTGACATGGGTGGCCCCTATTCGTGTTCGCCTCCGCAAGGTCTGCGGTTTTGCAGGCAAGTGCAAGGTGCGAGATCGGCGCATCCCGCCGCAATGGAAACTTTACCGGATGGTCGAATTGTAAACGTTTTGAAACAGGTCAGCTTTTCATATGCATTTTCTGCATAGCAGCAATTCCGAAACGTCCATTGTGCATCTGCAGCATAACCCCACATAAGGGTCACAAGACGAATGACACGCTGACACGCAGCAAACACACGAGAAGAAAAATGGCTTTCCTGACTGAGACCCACATCCCCGGTTCGAACCTCTTCGAACGCATCGCCGCCTTCCGCGCCGCCACTGTGGCCCGCGCCGGTCAGGCCCGCGAATTCCGCCGCGTCTATAACGAGCTTTCGGGCATGAGCGACCGCGACCTCGCCGACATCGGCATCAGCCGCGGCATGATCCGCTCGATCGCCTACGAGGCCGGCTACGGCAAATAAGAATTCCTGAGGCCAATCTCCTCCCTGAAATGGCCTCGGACTGAACGACCGGTTTCCTCCTCCCTGAACCGGCCGTCAACAAGGCGGCGGCGTCACCTCCTCCCAGACGCCGCCGCTTTCCCAGACAAGCGGCGCCCCTCCTCCCTGGCGCCTGCTCAGCGAAACGGCGATGCCCCCTCCCTGGCGTCGCCGTTTTTCTTTTCCCCCATTGCCAGTTCCCGCGACTTGGGCCTTTTATGCGCGCCATGTCGCTTGACCTTCTCCCCGCCCTCATCGGCTTTGCCTTCGTGACCTCGATCACGCCCGGACCCAACAACATGATGTTGCTGGCCTCGGGGGCAAACTACGGCATCCGCCGCACGATCCCGCATCTTCTGGGGGTGAGCTGCGGCCACGCCTTCATGATCTTTGTGTTGGGCGCGGGGCTGGTGAAGGTGTTCGAGGCCTTCCCTGTGGTGCTTGTGGGGATGAAGTGGGTCTCGGTGGCCTACCTCCTCTACCTGTCGTGGAAGATCGCCACCGCCGCGCCGAAATCGCCCGACGCGCCGGAAACCACGGGCAAACCCTTCACCGCGCTGCAGGCGGCCGCGTTTCAATGGGTCAATCCCAAGGGCTGGTTCATGGCGCTGACCGCGCTCTCGGCCTATACGACCGAGCACACGCTGGCCTCAGTGGCGCTGGTCTCGGGGGTCTTCTGCCTCGTCAACCTGCCAAGCTGCGCAAGCTGGGTCACGCTGGGCCAGCAAATGCGCCGGTTCCTCACCTCGCCGGCGCGGCTGAGGGCCTTTAACTGGACAATGGCGGTCTTGCTGGTGCTGACGCTGATCCCGATCCTGCGCGGGCATTAAAACGGAATATCATCCGCCTTCGCGGCCGGCACAATAAACCCCGCGACGACCTTTTTCACCCCCGCCTTGTCAAAGGCGATCTCGAGCTTGTCGCCTTCGATCCCCACCACCTCGCCATAGCCGAATTTCTGATGGAACACCCGCTCGCCCTCGGTA
>JAHEBR010000348.1 GCA_024642185.1 Marivivens sp.
GCGGTGGCGATATCGGCGGCAGACTTGCCGGTCGTCACCGTCACATTCCGGCTTTGCAGATCGCAGGTGACGCCCGCCGCAGGATCGGCGGCGGCGATGGATTTCTCGATCGCCGAGGTGCAGTGACCACAGCTCATCTTGGGAACGCTGAACTTCATTCGGGTCTCCTGTTTGCTGGATTGCGCCCAGCATCTCAGCAGTTGACGCGCGGTCAAGCTGGAAAAGGGACGCAGCCCAAACCTTTTGAAAGATCGGACTGTTTCGGCCGTGAACTGAAATTTTGCGGCCTAGGAGCCGACCGAATAATTTGAAATCTGTCGGGCCGGGGTGCAAGATCGGCAAAGGCTGCCTATCTGATTGCACAGAGTTGAGCGGTTCCGGGGGAGTGGGCCATTCATATCCTGATGTTCACCAATACCTATCTGCCCCATGTAGGCGGCGTGGCGCGAAGCGTCGATACGCTATGCAACGGGCTTCGGGAGCGCGGGCACCAGGTTCTGGTGATCGCCCCAACCTTTCGCGGGCATGAAGCGGACATACCCGGGGTTCTGCGTGTTCCGGCGCTCAAGAATATGGGCAATTCCGACTATTCGATGCCAATCCCATTGTCGCGCCCGATCCAGGAAGAAATTGATGCGTTCGGACCGGATATCGTCCATTCGCACCACCCGTTTCTGCTCGGTCATACGGCATCGAGGGTTGCGGCGACCTGTGGTGTTCCGCTCGTCTACACCTACCATACGCGCTATGACATTTATGTAAGGCAATTCGTCGAGTCCCAGCGTCTCTGGCCCGACCTCGCCCGAAACCTTGCCAATGGCTATGCCAATCTTGCGGATGCGGTGATCGCTCCAAGCCAGAGCATGAAGGACTTGCTGCTCAAGCAGGGGGTCTCCTCGCCGATCAAAGTGATCCCGACCGGGATCGACGTGGATCGGTTTGCGCGCGGCGAAAGGTCGGAGCTTCGCGCCAAGCTGGGCCTGACAGGCGATGACTATGTAGTTGGGCATCTTGGGCGGCTGACTGCGGAGAAGAACCTCGAGTTTCTGTTCGCAAGTGCGCTTCGTTTCCTTGAAGACAATCCAAACGCGCATTTCGTCTACGCGGGCGACGGTCCGATGCGCGCCGAGATGGCCACGCGGCTTTCCGGCAGTCCGCTACGCAGGCGGATGCATTTCTTGGGCGAAGTTAAGGGCGATGATGTTGTCGCCTTCTATGCGGCCATCGACGTCTTTGCATTTGCGTCCAAATCGGAAACCCAGGGCCTCGTGGTGGCCGAGGCGCTTGCGTCTGGTGCGCCGGTTGTGGCGCTTGATGCCTCTGGCGTGCGCGATGCGCTGCGCCATTGCGAAAGCTGCGTTCAACTGAGCGCTGATGCAAGCCCAGAGGCCTTCGCAGCGGCCCTTTCCGGCTATGCCTTGCGAAGTGTCGCGCAGGTCGAGAAAGACCGCGATGCGGCCCGCGCCGGCGCCGCGCCCTACTCAATCAGCGCAATGGCCGAAAACATCGAAGCGCTCTATGCAGAAGTTTCGGAAGTGACGCGGAGCGGGAAACAGCAAAGCCGTACTGAATGGGAGCGGATCCTGGAGGGCCTTGCCGCCGAAGTTGGTATGCTAGAAAACCTGTTCCGAGCGGTTGGGATCACCTTGCTGCCAAGCGCGAGAGATGCACTCCGTTGACCGATCAGGACAATAAACGGCCAAACTGGGAAGAAGGGCGGCCTTTGGGGCGCATCGCGGCCTTTTTGGTGGCGGCGACGATCTACGCTCTGTTGCGCCTCTGGAGCGCCACTTGGCGCATCGATAAAAGCGAAATCCAAAGGCTCGATGAGGCGCGCGCCACTGGCCGCCCGATCATCGGCATTGTCTGGCATGGAAGCTATGCCCCGCTTTTCTATCTGATCTCGGGCCAACCGGCCCTCGTCGTTACCAGTTATTCCTTTCGCGGCTCGGTCATCGCCCGTTTCTGCCGATGGTTCGGCTATCGCGCGATGCAGGTCGAGCGGGGAAATCACGGCGGGCGGCGGGCGATCCGCGAAGAGCTTTCGCACCCCAACGCCCTTGTCGCCATTGCCCCTGACGGCCCGCTCGGACCCCGGCACG
>JAHEBR010000349.1 GCA_024642185.1 Marivivens sp.
CCACGCGGAAATTCTCGTCGGCCACGGTCATGGCGACGCGGATATGCCCCGCCGCCGCCGCGCCAAAGCTTTCGCCCGGCATGACGGCGATCTTTTCCTCGTCGAGAAGGGCGTTGGCAAAGTCGTTGCCGCTCATCCCGGTGGCCCGGATGTCGAGCATCACATACATCGCACCTTGCGGCGGCGTGGCCTTCACCACGTTCTGACCGGCCAGCAGTTCAAGCGCGATCAGGTGGCGGCGGTGGAAGGGGGCGGCCACTTCGATCTCGGGCGCTTTGCCGAGGCCCAAGGCATAGGTCGCCGCCTCCTGCACGAAACCGGCCACGCCATAGTTGGTATGGGTCGCAAGGTTGGACAGATGCGCGATGGCCTCTTCCGGCCCGACGATCCAGCCGATCCGGCTGCCGGTCATGGCATGGCTTTTCGACATGGAACCCACAAGGAGCGTCCGCTCGAGCATTCCCGGCAGGGCGCGGGGGCTGATATGCTCTCCCTCCCAGACCTGCACGTCATAGACCTCGTCGGTGATGAGCCACAGATCGCGCGCCTTGCAGACCTCGGCAATCGCCTCGAGCGTGGCGCGGGAATAGACGGCGCCCGTGGGGTTGTTGGGCGAGTTGATGAGGAGCGACTTGGCGCCGGTCGCGCTGGCCGCGGCGTCGATCGCCTCGGCGCGGGGCTGGAAGCCGTCTTCTGATCGCGCCTCGATGGCGACAGGCACCCCGCCCACGGCGCGGATCGTGCCGGGGTAGGTTGTGTAATAGGGGTCGATATAGAGCGCGGTATCGCCCTCATCGAGAGCCGCGTGATGCGCCGCGAAAAGGCCCGCTTGGCCGCCCGCCGTGATCAGCACATTGTCGATGCCGGTCGGCACGCCGGTGCGTTCCTCGACCCGTTTGGCCACGGCCGCACGCATCGCGTGGGTGCCGGGCACCAGCGCATAGCCGGTGTGGCCCGCGCGGGCGGCGCGGTCCATCGCGTCGAGGATGTTCGGGGCGGTGCGGATGTCGTGTTCACCGATCGTCAGTTCGATGACCTTTTCGCCCTTGGCGATCATGCCCCGGGCGCGGAGGAAAACCTCCCAGCCGTCCGAGCCGCCGCCGGTGATATTCGTGAGTCTGTGTGCTAGTTTCATGGTCCGAGGCAGACACCGCCAGTGCGGCACTGTCAACACCCCCGAGGGCTAGACTTCGCGGAGGATACGGGGGCCGGCGCCGCCCTGCGCTGCCTCGTCGAGGGGGTTGTGGAGGCTGCAGGTCTCGAGGCTGAGGCAGCCGCAGCCGATACAGCCGTCGAGCCTGTCGCGCATCTTTTGCAGAAGGGCGATGCGGGCATCGATCTTGGTTCGGAATTCTTCCGAGATGCGGGTCCAGTCGGCTTTGGAGGGGGCGCGGTGCGCGGGAAGGTCGGCCATGTAGGCGGCGATTTCGGAAAGGCCAAAGCCCATCGACTGGGCGATCATCACGAAGGAGAGGCGGCGGATATCGGCGCGGCCATAGCGGCGGTGGCCGCCTGCGTTGCGGACGGGATGCAGGATGCCGTGGGTCTCGTAGAAGCGGATGGCGGAGACAGCGAGGCCGGTGCGGTCGGACAGATCGCCGATGGTCAGTCCGCCGGAAGGTGAGGCCGCCATGAAATTTCTCCTTGATCTAAAGTTAACTTGAGAAATTAAAACCCGAGTCGCCTCAAAAGAAAAGGAGAAGGCGATGAGAGTTTTGGTTGAGAAACCCGAGGTCGGTCGGATGATCGAGCGGGATGGGCTGGGCTGGAGTGCGGATGCGGGGCTTTGGATTGAAAGCGAGCCGGGCGAGCGGCGGGTGCGCCGTATTCTTGGCCGGCGATTGAAAGGATAGGGCGATGTCGAGACTGGAACATCTGAACGTGACCGTCCGCGATCCCGATGCCACGGCGGCGATGTTGGTTGATCTGTTTGGCTGGCGGGTGCGTTGGCAAGGATCGGCGATCCATGGGGGGCGTAGCATCCATGTGGGCGGCGCCGACACCTATCTGGCGGTATATGCCGGTCCGGGCGAGCAGGCGGCGGCGGGCAACAGCTATGGCCAGCGCGGTGGACTCAATCATATCGGGGTTGTTGTCGAT
>JAHEBR010000350.1 GCA_024642185.1 Marivivens sp.
GGCGTCTCGCGGTGGTGGCGCGCGGTGAACCAGGTCTTGCCTTCAATGGCCCAGCATTCTGAGCATTCGGCGTTGCCGGTGACCTGCTCGTAAAGGCCGAGCTCTTTGAGCATGGCTGAGCCGTAGAATTTGAAGATACCTTCGGTCAGCGGGTTCGGATGCGACTGGACGAGGTCATCGCGACCCAGATCCGCGGCGCCGGTGATGCCTTTGGGATTACCTTCGGCGACCATCAGTTCAAGCTTGTTGTGAATATAGATCATGTAATCGGCCATGATCCCTTCACCTGCGAGCTTTTTGAGGTGGCCGAGGTTCACCGAGGCATAGACATCGGGGTTCATCGCAGTGTCCTGACCATCAATCTGGCCCTGCTTGAGAATCTGACCGTTCAGGATCTGGCCCGGCGGGATAGTCTCGACATAGATCGAGGCGATGTCGGGGTTGAGGCTTTGGAAGTCAGCGACTAGCTCTTCCATCACCATGAACTGGTTGCCGGCGAGATAAAGGACGAGATCGGCGGTATAGCTATCGCCGATCTGGCCGTATGCGACACCGTCAGAGGTAAACGTCCGGTAGTCGTTGCTGTGGCCGGCGTCTTCTTCCTGCGCCAGGCCGGGGGCGGCGAAAACAGCCGCAAAACAGGCACCTACAATGGAATGTTTGATAAGACCCATCTGGCCCTCCTACAATTTTCCTTTTGCTAAGAGGTCCGAAAGTAACGTCATATTCGAATTTGTAAGCAAAAAAATCCGCCGCACCGCAGCATTTTCGGCTGGGTTGGGATATTGCAGGGCTGGGGAAAGTGGAGGGCTGGGGAAAGTGCAGGTTTCTGTTGCCAGGTACCTGCGAACCCCGCCTTACGCTGCTAGGCGCAAGGGCTTAGTTTCGGCGACTCGAACTGCTTACGCAGCCAGAGCCATTGCCGGAGCACGGTTGTCATTGGCAACTGTACGTTTTGCACCGATAACGGTGGTAGCTCACCGGGACAAAGCCATCCTCTTTACACGTTCGTCGATCCTGTTTCGGCCCCATTTGCCCCCAATGAAGGGTTTTTGGTGGAGCCGCCGGGTACCGCCCCCGGGTCCGATCCGCTTATTACAGGCGCGTTTATGTCCATAGTCTCTTGCGAGACATCCCCTAGATAGGCGCAAGGGCGTGCCGGAGCAAGAGGGGGCGCAAGAGGGGGCTCTGCCCCCGCCGCCCTTGCGGGCGTCTCCCCCGGAGTATTTCAAGCCAAAAGAAGGGCTGAGGGCCGGAATTTGTCGGGTGAAGGTGGTTTGACATTTTTTGGGGCAGGGAAGAGGGTTTGGGCGGACGGATTGCTGGGAGAGGATATGGACCGCGCTATCGCCATTTTCGGTCGGCCGCTGTCGCGGCGGGGGCTGGCGTGGCTGGGGTTTTATCTTGTGATCCTGCTCAGCTGGGTTGCTGTGGCGCTGATGGCGGCGCGGATGCCGGGGGCGGAGCTTAGCGATATGCCGGCGGGCTATTGGGAGACCTTGTGTCTTTCGGCCGCCGAGGCGAGCCCGGTGGCCTTGTTCCTGATGTGGGCGCTCATGTCGTCGGCGATGATGTTGCCGACCTTTGTGCCTGCGGCGCGGACCTATGACGATTTGCGCGTCTCGGGGGCGGGGGATGGGCGCGGGTTGGCGGCGCTGATCGGTGGCTATCTGGTGGTCTGGGGCGGGGCGTCGGTTTTTGGGGCGGGGCTGCAGTGGCTTCTGGCGACGCGCGGGCTTTTGACGCCTGCGGGCGCGAGCCTTTCGCCGTTTCTGACCGCGGCGCTTTTGGCGGGGGCGGGGCTTTATCAGTTCTCGGTCTTGAAGGCGGCGTGCCTCTCGAAATGCCGGATGCCGATGACGTTTTTCCTCGAGCGCTGGAGGCCCGGTCCGGGGCCTGCGTTCAAGATGGGGGTTGAGTTGGGCGCGGTCTGTCTCGGCTGCTGCTGGGCGCTGATGCTTTTGGGCTTTGTTGGCGGCACGATGAACCTTCTGTGGATGGGAGCGGCGACGCTTTTCATGACCCTTGAGAAACTTCCCGACCTTGGACGCCCTTTGACGCGGCCAGCGGGCTTTGCGCTTCTGGCGGCTGCCGCCTAT
>JAHEBR010000005.1 GCA_024642185.1 Marivivens sp.
GGCATAGTCTTCTGTGTGAATGCCAGCGAACACGCCGGACGCCAGCATCGCGGGGGCGAAACGTGTGCCTTCTTCGTTGGTCCAGTTGGTCACCACGATGGGATGCTTGGTCTTGATCCCGAGGTCGTTCATCGTGCGGATCACTTCGAGGCCACCCAGAACGCCCAGAACACCGTCATACTTGCCGCCGGTGGGCTGGGTATCGAGGTGGCTGCCGATATAGACCGGCAGGGCCTCGGGGTCGGTGCCTTCGCGGCGGGCAAACATATTGCCGATCTCGTCGACCGCTATCGTCATGCCGGCCGCCTCGCACCAGCGCTGGAACAGGTGGCGCCCTTCGCCGTCTTCATCTGTCAGGGTCTGGCGGTTGTTGCCACCCGCAACGCCGGGGCCGATCTTGGCCATCTCCATCAGGCTATCCCAAAGCCGTTCGCCGTTGATCTTGAGATTCTCGCCGGGTGCGGACATCGGGTGTTCCTCCTCTGGTCGTCGCGGCTGTCTTGATGCGCCTGCGAAAAAGCTTGATTTGACCAAGTGGTCAAAGGCACGCTAGCAGAGGGGAACCACCAGTCAAGTTTTCCGCGTGATCATGCGGCAATTCGCTTGCCACTTTCCCGGATGACGCCATGTTACGCACAAGTGACGAAGGTTTGAGCATGACGAAAAGCGCCCCGCGAACCCGCATTCAGGAGAAGAACCGCTCCACCATTCTTGAAGCGGGGCTCGATGTATTCTCGCAATTCGGCTTTCGCGGCTCGACCGTCGATCAGATCGCCGAAGCGGCGGGGCTTTCGAAACCGAACCTGCTGTACTACTTCCCCTCCAAGGAAGCGATTTATCTCGAGCTTCTGAGCAGCCTGCTCGACACCTGGCTCGACCCGCTGCGGGCGCTGAACGATGATGGCAAGGCCCTGCCCGAGATCCTCGATTACGTCCGGCGCAAGCTCGACATGGCGCGAGACTATCCGCGCGAAAGCCGCCTCTTTGCCGGGGAAATCCTTCAAGGCGCGCCGCGGATCGAGGATGCGCTGAAGGGGGATCTGAAGACCCTCGTCGACGAGAAAGCCGAGGTGATCCGCCACTGGATCGCCGCAGGCAAGATCAAAGAGGTAGACCCCTATCACCTGATCTTCTCGATCTGGGCGCTGACGCAGCACTATGCCGATTTCGATACCCAGGTGAATGCGGTTCTGGGCGGGCAAGATCCCTTCCCCGGCGCTGAACATTACCTCGAGCAACTCTTCACAAGTCTCCTCAAGCCCTAAGCCAAAACAGGTTCATGGCCGGAATCTCTTTGACAGGTAACTGACCAGTCGGTTAGTTATCTCCCATGAACGCCGCAGATACCCCTGCCCCCAAGTTTCGCCGCCGCGCCGACGCAAGGCCCGACGAGGTCTTGGACGCGGCCATCGCGCTTTTTGCGGAAAAGGGCTATGCGGCCACGACCGTTCAGGAAATCGCGACCCGCGCGGGTCTGTCGAAAGGGGCGGTCTATCTCTATTTCCCGTCGAAGGCGGCGGTGCTTGAGGGGTTGGTCGAACGGGCAATATCGCCCGTGGCGCAGACCGCGCTCGGCCAGATTGCGAATTTCTCAGGCGATCCCCGCCCCCTGATCGCGCAAGCGCTCAAGGCTTTTGCCCAACGGCTGCGCGACCCCGATCTTCTCGCCGTGCCGCGCATCGTCATCCACGAGGCGGTGGCCGCGCCCGAGATCGCGCAGATGTATCGCCGCGCGGTCCTCGATAAAGCCGTGCCTGCCCTGACGGCGCTTATTGCCAAGGGCGTTGAGGGCGGGTTTATCCGCAAGGTCGATCCCGAGATGACCGTGCGATCCATTGTCGGACCGATCCTCGCGCACGTTCTGATGGACGAAATCTTCGACCTGCGCCCCGAGGGCGGGCTTCAGCTTGAGCGGCTGATCGACAACCACCTTGCCATATTGCTTGCGGGCCTCGCGCCCGAGAAAGACGGTGTTTCATGAGTGAATTTCTTGCCACGATCCTTTCCGCCCTTGCCGCGCTCTGGCCCGGCGGGGACGAGACCAGCGCCTTGATCTACAACGGCTATCTGGAAGGGGACTTCGTCTATCTCTCTGCCGCAGCGCCGGGCAAGCTGACCGAGGTTCGGGTGGCCGAGGGAGATGTCGTCGAAGCAGGCGATACGCTGTTCCTCATCGAGAACACCCACCAGATCAACGCGCTGGCCGCAGCAGAGGCACGGGTGGCGATTGCCGAGGCCAATCTGGAAAACCTGCAGACCGGCGGGCGCGGAGCCGAGATCGACGTGGTCCGCGCGAGCCTCCAGCAGGCCGAGGCCGACCAGACCCTCGCCGCGACCAATGCCCAGCGGTCGGCCGAGTTGTTCACCCGTGGCCTTGCCCCTCAGGCCAAGGTCGATGCCGATCAGGCCATGCTCGACAGCGCCAACGCCCGCGTCGCGCAGCTTCGCGCCCAGCTTGAGGTGGCCGAGCTTCCGGCGCGTGACGCCCAGAAAATCGCCGCAGAGGCCGCGCTTGATGCCGCCAAGGCCGAGCGTGCCGAAGCGGAGACCGCGCTGGCCGACCGCGAGGTGACAGCCCCCGATGCTGGCACAATCGACCGTGTGTATTTTGACGCCGGCGAAATGGTCGGCGGAGGTGCGCCTGTTCTGTCTCTCTTGCCAGCCGATCACATGAAGGTCTTGTTCTTTGTGCCCGAAGCCGACCGTGCCGGTATCGCGCTGGGCGACCTCTACGAGGTCGAGTGCGAGGGCTGCCCCGAGGGCCTGACCGCCCGCGTCACCCGCCTTGCCTCGACGCCGCAATACACCCCGCCGATCCTCTACAGCCGCGACGAGCGCAGCCGCCTTGTCTTCCGCGCCGAAGCCTTCCTTGACGATCCGGCGGGCCTTTTGCCCGGCCAGCCTGTCAGCGTCTGGCCCAAGCCATGAGCGAGCACGCGATCTCGGTTCGGGGGCTGACCAAGAGCTTTAGCGGGCGCAAGGTGGTCGACAATCTCGAGATGGTTGTCCCCAAGGGTTCGATCTACGGCTTTCTCGGCCCCAACGGCAGCGGCAAGACGACGACGATCCGGATGATGTGTGGCCTTCTCACGCCGGATGCGGGCGAGGGCGATTGCCTTGGCTTCGACATCTTGCGCCAATCGGGGCAGATCAAGGAAAACGTCGGCTACATGACGCAGAAGTTCTCGCTCTACGAGGACCTGACGATCCGCGAAAACCTCGATTTCGTGGCGCGGATGTATCGGGTCAGGAACCGAACGGCGCGGGTCGATCGGGCGTTGGATGAGCTGGGGCTGGCGGATCGCGCGAAGCAGCTTGCCGGGACGCTTTCGGGCGGGTGGAAACAGCGGCTCGCTTTGGCGGCCTGCATGATTCACGAGCCGGCGGTGTTGCTGCTTGATGAACCGACCGCCGGCGTCGATCCCAAGGCCCGCCGCGATTTCTGGGACGAGATCCGGCGCCTCGCCGCGAAAGGCGTGACCGTCCTCGTCTCGACCCACTACATGGACGAGGCGGTTCAGTGCGACTACATCGCCTATATCGCCTACGGCAAAAAGCTGATCGACGGGCTGGCGCGCGAGATCCCGTCGAAGGTGGGCCTGTCGACATGGCTGGTTGAAGGGCCAGACATCGCCGCCCTCGAAGCCACGCTGCGCAAGGATCCCGGTGTCGGTCAGGTGGCGCGGTTTGGCACGGTTTTGCATGTCTCGGGGATCGACAAGGAAGCGCTCGCCAAGGTGGCCGAGCGAGAGACGGCGAAAAAGACCCACGACTGGACCCGCAAAGAGGCGGGGCTTGAAGAAGCCTTCATCTATCTGATGGCCCATTCCGAGGACAATTTCGGCAATGGAGGGCAGGCGCAATGAGCTTTTCCCTCGCCCGTTTCCGCGCCGTTTTGGTCAAGGAATTCATCCAGATGCGGCGCGACCGCATTACATTCGCCATGATGATCGGGGTGCCGATCATGCAGCTTTTGCTCTTTGGCTATGCGATCAACTCCGACCCGAGGCACCTGCCGACACTGGTCGAGATGGCTGATGACGGCCCCGCGAGCCGGGCGATCCTGATGGGGATGCAGACCTCGGGCTATTTCGAGGTCGAGGGCGTGGTGACCAGCGCCGAAGAAGGCGACCGCGCCCTGCGCGACGGCACGGCGAGTTTCGTCGTGGTGATCCCGCCCGATTTTGAACGCGACGTGGTGCGCGGCCATTCCCCCGACATCCTTCTCGCCGCCGACGCCTCTGACCCCGCCGCCGCCGCAGGAGCGATGGGGGCCATCAGCGGGATCGTCAGCACGGCGATTTCCGAAACCCTGACCGGCGCCCTTTCCTACGCTGCGAGTTCGCCGCCTCCTTTCGGCGTCGTCGTGCACCGGCAGTTTAACCCCGAGGGCGAGACCTCGACCAATATCGTGCCGGGCCTTCTGGCGATCATCCTGTCGATGACCATGACGATGATCACAGCTGTCGCCATTGTCCGCGAGACCGAGCGGGGCACGATGGAGACACTTATCTCGACGCCGGTTCGGCCTGCGGAGGTGATGCTTGGCAAGATCCTGCCCTATGTGATCGTGGGTTATGTGCAGACGGGTGTGTTCCTTGCCGCGGCGCAAATCCTTTTTGCCGTGCCTTTCCTTGGCAGCCCGCTCGCCTTCTTCGTGGGCTTCAACCTTTTCATCATCGTCAACCTCGCGCTTGGCTTCATGATCTCGACCATCGCGCGTAATCAGATGCAGGCGATGCAGGTGTCGTTCTTTACTCTGCTGCCCTCAATTCTGCTTTCCGGCTTTATGTTTCCCTTTGCCGGGATGCCCGGCTGGGCACAGGCGATCGGCTCGGTGATTCCGGCCACGCATTTCCTGCGGCTGGTGCGGAAGGTGATGCTGAAGGGGGCCGAGATGGCGGATATCGCGACCGATCTCTGGCGGATCGGGATCATCATGGCGGTGATCGTAGTGATCGCCCTGCGCCGGTATCGGCAGACGCTCGACTAGCCGAGGCCGATCACCGGCCCGCCGGCCGCTTCGGCGTCTTGCGGATCGTGGGTGACGAGAAGGGTCGGCAAGCCGCGCAAGCGGGCGTGGTCGAAGACGAGGCTTCGGATTTGCGAACGAAGCTCGGCATCGAGCGAGCCGAAAGGTTCGTCGAGCAGGAGGGCGCGAGGCTTGGCGAGAAGAACCCGCATCAGCGCCACCCGCGCCTTCTGGCCGCCCGAAAGGGTCGCCGGATCACGATTGGCGAAGCCTTCAAGCCCGACCTCGGCAAGCGCCTGCTCGACCCTGCCCCGCCGCTCGGCACGGGTGCCGCCCGGCGCGAGGCCCAGCGCAAGGTTGGTGCCTACAGACAGGTGGGGGAACAAGAGATCGTCTTGAAAGAGGATGCCGATGCGCCGCTTCCACGCGGGGAGCGCGGCAAGGTTCTGGTTGCCCAGAAGGATGTCGCCAGCGGCGGTCAGGCCCTCGGGAATTGTGCCGGTGATGGCGGCAAGGATGCTCGATTTGCCCGAGCCGGAAGGGCCCATGAGGGTCGTGATCTCGCCGGGGGCTGCGGTCAGGCTAATCGAGACTAGGGTCTTCGCCCCTACGGAGATCGTCAGGCCCTTCAGGATCAGCGGCTCAGCCATGGATCATCCCCCGACGATTGCGCCAGACGATCCTCGGCAGGGCGAGGGCCAGCGCAAAGGGCGCAAGCGCGGCCATGGCCTGCGCCAGACCATAGGCGCCGATCACCCGCCTGTCGCCCCCGGCTGCGAGGGCGAGGGCCTCGGTCGTGAGCGTGGGCAGGCGGCCGCCACCGGCCAGAAGGGTCGGCAGGTATTGCCCGATGGAGACAGCCATGCCGACGGCCACAGCGCCCGTGATGGGCGTGAGGAGCAGTGGCAAGCGCAGGCGCCAGAATTGGCGGGCGGGGGAAAGGCCGAGGCCAGCGGCAACGGTGCGGTAGCGGGGGTCGAGGGCCTCGTATGGGTCTGTCAGGACGAGGAGGAGGTAGGGCAGGACGAAGACCAGATGCGTCAGGCCGACAGGGAGGGCGCCGCTACCGAGGCCGATTTTGAGGAAGGCGGCCTGAAGGCCGGGCAGGAAGGTCACCTGCGGGACGATCAGGGGGAGGTAGATGAGAGCCGTGAGAAGGCGGCGGGAGGGCTTGGCCTCGAGGCTGCCGAGGGCGAGGGTGAGCGCAATGACGACCACGGCAAGGGCCAAGAGAAGGGTCGCTACGCCGGTCTCGACAAGCGCCGCGCCGTGGCTGGCCCAGATGCGGCCGGTAAGTGTTTCGGGGAGGAAGGCTGGGAAGGGCCAGGCGCCGGCGAACGACCAGAGGGCGAGAATCGCGAGGCCAGCTATAAGGAATTTTCCGGCTGCGGCGGCGAGCGTGGCGCCGGCGATTTCCACGCCTCTCCCGCCGCCGCGCTGGCCGCCTTCGGCAAGACCTCTACCAAAACGCGCCGCCGCGATCTCGCCCAATCGCCAGAGAGCCAGCCCGGCTACGACAAGACCAAGCTGCACGAGCGCCCCAGCCGAGGCGAGGGCGCGCAGGGAAAGGTCGGGGTTTGCAGCCCAGCGCAGGATGACGATGGCAAGGGGCGGCGGGGTGGTCGGGCCAAGGATGAGGGCGGCGTCGACAGCAGACATGGAGTAGGCCAAGACGACATAGACCGGCAGGCGGATCTGCCGATAGACCGCCGGAAACACGGCGAGAAGCCAGCCGCGGGGGCGGCCATAGCCAAGCGCGGTGATCACCGCCATCGACGGGGCTGCTTTGGCCTGCGGCAGGGCAGCGATCATCATCAGGAGGAGGAACGGGAGCTCCTTCACGACGAGGCCGAGGACCATGGCAAAGCCGAGGGGATCGCCCAAGATCAGAAGGTCGGGCGGCCTGTCCCAACCGGTGAGCCAAGGAGACATGGCGCGGGCGATCCAGCCCGAGGGGGCGATGAGGAAGGCAATGCCAAAGGCGGCGGCGGCGTGAGGGACGGCGAGGAAAGGGGCGAGCCAGAGGCGGGCACGGGCGAAAGCCTTTGTGCCAGACCAGCCGGCCATGATGATCGTGGCCGAGGCGAGAGAGATCAGAGCCGCGAGAAGGCCGGTCGAGAACGAGAGCGCCACGGACCGACCTATCCCCGGCCAATTCCAGACCGCGCCCCAGACTTCCGAGGCAGACATCGCGCTTTGCAGCCCCGGCACATGGCCGAGCGCCCCGGCCAGAACGCCGATCATCCCCGCGAGGACCGGCCCGCCCAAGAGGAGGACGGTCAGCAAAAGGAGAAGGCGCGAGGGAGACAGGGTCATGCCGGTATCTCCCCGCGTCGGTCGTTCCGAGTCAAGCCGCGCTAAAGGCCCGCGCCATAGCGGCGCTGCCAGTCGGCGGCGATGCGGGTCATCCAGTCGGGGTGCGGCTCGGGTTGGGCGCCGCCAAGCTCGGCGGGGCTGAGGGTGGCGATGCCGAGGTCGAGCGCGTCAAAGGCGGCGCGGTCGGCGGCGGGCAGTTTCGCCATGTCGAGCACCGTGCCATAGCCAAGGATCGCCGGATCCTGCGCGCGCAGCTGCGCCTCGGGCGAGAGGAGGAAATTGGCGACGACCATCGCACCTTCGGCGGCATTGGCGTTGTAGGGGATAGCGACGAAAGAGGCGTTGCCGATAGTGCCCTTGTCGAGCACCGAAGTGCGGACGGTCTCGGGCAGTAGGCCGTTGGCGATGGCGGCGGTGGCCTCTCCGGGGCTGAAGGAAATTGCGAGGTCGATCTCGTTGTCGTAGATCAGCTGAAGCTGGGTCGGGCCTGTCGCCGGATAGGCGCGCCCCGACCGCCACAGATTCGGCGTAAGGGCATCGAGATAGGCCCAGAGCGGGGCGGTGACAGCCTCATAGGCGGCATCGCTTTCCGGAGCGGCGGCAAGGGCCGGGGCATCGTCGGTCAGATCGACGAGCATCTGCTTGAGGAAGGTCGTGCCGAGGAAATCGGGCGGCTGGGGATAGGTAAAGCGGCCCGGATGGGCGGCGGCCCAGTCGAGGATTTCTGCTGCAGAGCCGGGGGCCTCGGGCAGATCGGCGATATCCCGCATGAAAACGACCTGCGCCATCGCCCATGGGCTTTCATAGCCCTCGGTCGGCACGGTGAAATCGGTGATGACGGTCTTGCTTTCGCCATCGACAAGGGCCCAGTTGGGCAGGCTTTCGGCAAAGGGGCCAAAAAGCAGCCCCTCGGACTTCATCGCCGCGAAATTGGCGCCGTTGATCCAGATGAGATCAATCGCGCCGCCCTCGTCCACGCCCGCCGCGCGCTCGGCCAGAACGCGGCTCACAGCATCGGCGGTATCGCTCAACTTCACATGGACCAGCGTCACGCCATAGTCGGCCTCGACCCGATCACCCACCCAGCCGATGAAGGCGTTGGTGGCATCGGAACCGCCCCATGCGTTCCAGTAGACGGTCTGCCCCTTGGCCTCGGCCAGAACCGAGGGCCAATCGGCGGGATCAGCCGCATAGGAAACCTGAGGCGCGGCTAGCGCCGCCGCCAGTGCAAGTGCGAGACGCATATCAGTCCTTTCCGAAGATCTTTCGCGCGCCGAGCACGCGCATCACCGCCGTGACAAAACACAGCGCGCCAAATATCCACGCAAATGTCGCGAAATTTGAAGGCAAAAGGCAAATCAGAATAAAAAACAGGATTGTCTCGGTGCCTTCGAGAATTCCTTCGGAGAAGTAGAGCGACTTTTTGCCATGCACTTCGGTCTTCATCTTGTGGCGCTCGGCCAGAGCCGAGAAGCCAAGGAAGGTCGCGCCATTGACGTAGAAGGACGCAAGGAGAAATCCGCCCGCCGCTCCGTTGGCAGCGGGATCGGCAATTATGAAGGCCAGCGGCACAGCTCCGTAGAAGAGAAAATCGGCCGTGATATCGAGATAACCCCCGAAGTCGGTCGACCGACCGGCCCGCGCGATAGCGCCGTCGAGGCCATCGGCCAGCCGCGAGGCAAGGAGAAACACCAGCGCCAACGAATAGAGCCCTGCCGCAATCAGAGCTGCTGACAACAGCCCCATTGCGAGACCAACCAGGGTCACCGCGTCGGCCCCTACACCTAGCGCCGCCAGGCGGCGTCCGATCGCGTCGAGCGGCGGATCGATCAATCTGCGGGCAGCGGCATCGAGCATGAGGATTCCCTAATATCTCGCCCCTTTTGCGCGACCTTGGCCCTCTCTGCAATTGGTGCCAACGCGAATGTGACAACGCGTCAGCCGCATGACAGAGCGCCTAAGATCCGCTAGTGTCGGGCCGAGCAGAAAGACGGCACAAAGAATGACCGCCAAAAAAACAGGCAAGCCCAAGACAAAACCCTCTGAAAAAGTGGCGCAACATCCCTATTCGCCGATTTTTGGATCTGTGCCCTTTCCGCTAAAACAGCACATCAGCCCGCACGGCCGGATAACTGCTGTTTCGATGATGAAAGACGAGGGGCCGTTTCTGATCGAGTGGGTCGCCCATCACCTTGCGGTCGGATTTACCGACCTTGTCGTCTATACCAACGATTGCAGCGACGGCACCGACGATATGCTCATCAGGCTCGAAGAGCTGGGCCTTGCTCACCACCGGCGCAACGACATTCCTGAGGGGCTCAAGCCGCAGCCTTCGGCGCTCAACTATGCACAAGCGGAGCCGATTGTTCAGCAATCCGATTGGGTCATGGTGTTTGATGCCGACGAGTTTCTTTCGATCCGTTATGGCGATGGCACGATCGACGGGCTGATCACAGCCGCCAAGGATCGTGGCGCCAACGGCGTTGTGGTGACGTGGCGGATTTTTGGATCTGGCGGGATTGTCGAATGGTCGCGCGCACCTGTGACAGAGCAATACCTGATGGCCGCCCCGACCACGTGGAACAAGGGCTGGGGGGTCAAGACGTTTTTCACCTTCGACGCCGACTATTGGAAGCTCGGGATCCACCGCCCCAAGATGAAGAACCGCCATATCGACACGCCCTTCCCCGATACGGTGCATTGGTTGAATGGCTCTGGCCTGCCAATGGAAGATTATTTCAAATTCCGTGGCTGGCGGTCGATCACCCGAACGGTCGGGTATGACTGGGTTCAGCTCAATCACTATGCGGTCAAATCGGTCGACAGCTACGCCATCCGCAAGATGCGCGGCAACGTGAACAACAAGAAAGACAAGTATAATTCCGACTACTGGTCTTTGCAGGATCGCAACGAGGTCCGCGACGATACGATGCTGCGCTATTCGGCCGAACGGAACCGGATCATCGACATCCTGCTGTGCGATCCTGTTCTTGCCGAATTGCACAGGGCGGCGGTTGAACGCGCTGAGGCGCGGCTCACCGAATTGAAGGCGACCGAAGCCTATCACGAACTTGTTGCTGATCTTGCGGCGGCTTCGGCCGTTCCGATTTCTCAAATCGTCGCCAAGCCGCCGCAGCCGCGCGACAAGGAGAAGATCGCGGCGCTCATGTCTGAGGTGGAAAAGCGGCAAGGTGATGCCGCCAAGGCAAAGCGAAAGGCCAAGGCCCAGCCGCTGGCCGGAGACCTTGGGACCTATGCCGCTGGCCCGATCGACATCAGCGCCGAGGTGCCGCTTGAGTGGGTTCGTAATGGAACGATCGAGCTGCCGGTCGATCCGCGCATCTTCGCGCCTCCGGTTCTAAAATCCATCTCGGCGGGCAAGTTTGAACGCAAGTTGGCGCGGCGGCTGCCGCAGATTGTTCCCGATGCGGTGCGGCTCTTGGAAATTGGTTTTGGTTGCGGTTTCCATGCGCTTCACCTGTCCGCTTTGCGACCCGATCTTTCGATCACGATTCAGGACGATGATCGTGGGTTTCATGCGGTTCTTGCGGCGCTCATATCGCGTAGCGGTTTTACCGGCCCCAATCCTCGGATCCTGTCCGAAACGCTTGGCGCGGCGTTTGTCGCCTCTGCGATTGCCGTGGCCTCGCGCGAAGCGCCTGATGTTCTGTTTCTTTCAGACCCGCGTGCAACGCCAAGCGCCGCAGAGCGCATCCTAGCCGGGCTTTCGAAGAACGCGCCCGAGCTGGTCGTTGTTCTGGGGCGAGCAATCGAGGCGTCGATAGCTGATGTCGAAGGCTATGCTCCCGCGCTCGCGCGGCTTGGATATGAGCCTGCCTTTGGGTTTGATCCCAGACTGGCGCAGGCCTTCAAACCGAGGTCGTCGCCGGAAGCTTGAGAAACGGTGCCAGCGCGGCTGGATCGGCGCAACCTTCCAGAACGACGAACGACATTCCGCATTGGAGGACTAGCGCGCCGTTCTCTTCGGTGATTTTCGGTGCGCCGGGCCAGCTGGTGAGATCAATTACAGATCCGGGCGACCAATCGGTGATCATGCAGACACCGCCCCAGTCGATTTGATAGGTCTTGTCGCCCTGCCCGCCGGTGATCCTGTTCTCACCGGGACCAATGTGAAAGGTGTCGCTTCCCTTCCCCGACACGACCGTGTTGCGCCCCGGCCCTGTATGGATCGTGCTCGTGCTATTCCCCACAGAAATCGTATCGTTGCCCGGACCGCCGAAGACTTTGGCAAAACCATCGCCCGCGCGAATAACGTCATCCCCCGGCCCGCCATCAAGGATATCCCGGCCGTTCCCGCCGATGAGCGTATCGTTGCCGGGGCCGCCATAGAATTCATGCCGATCTTTGCGACGGCTCGACCGCGCTATCAGAACATCATCGCCCTCTCCGCCATCAAAGAACGCGCCCGCATAGACCGGGCCTATCATCACATCGTCGCCTTTGCTGCCGGTGACATGGACACTCACGCGCTCGGAGGATTCGAAGGTGATCGCGCTGTCGGGATGGGCGACAATCCTCACAGCCTTGCCGACCGAAGTGTCCTCTTCGTTGCGGGCTACGACGGTTGCCATGCGGACAACCTCGATATTGGCCGGAACCCGCAGGGTATAGCCATCAGGGCCAGCGAGATACCAGAGCGTATCAAAGCCGCCGTCGGGCCTTTCGACAATCTTTTCGGCGGCTTCGCCATAGGCCCAATAGTGATTGTCGTCGCCACCTCCTTCGAGGATGACCGAGCCATCCATCGCCATCAGTGCCTTGACCTCCGAGCTCGCGCTTTCCATGCCGCGCAGGTCGAGGCCCAGATCAAGACCGGCGCGTACCAGCTCTTCCCTCAGGAACTGAGTCTCGGGGCCAGAAACGATATTAGTCGTCTCGCCCGGATCGCGGACCACGTCATAGACGTGCTCTTCGCCGTTGGGATAGCGGAAATAGCGCAGGTGTTCATAGCCTTCTACAGAGGGCCGGATCGAGAGGGTTCCGAAAACAGACGTGAGGGGCGATTTGGTTCGGTCGAAGCTGCCGAAACTCGGGTCTATCAAGGGCAAGAGGCTTTGCCCCGAGACCCAATCGGGGCGCGGCGGAAGGCCCGCGATATCCATCAATGTCTTCGGCAGATTGTGCAACGACACGGGCATTTCGACAGTCTGGCCGCCCTTCATACCGGCGTGCCATATGCCCAACGGGACGTGCGCCGCCGAATCCCACTGACTCATCTTGTGGAAGCTGTCGTGAGTTCCAAGGTTGAACCCGTTGTCCGACAGAAGAACGACAGTGGTGTTCTGCGCGATGGGCGAGGCGCGTAGCGCATCCATGAACCGGCCGATCTCGTGATCGACATGACTACAGGCAGCGAAATAGGCACGAACGACCTGTCGCCAGCCCTCGTCGCCAGCCTTTTCCGGGGTCCATTGACCATTGACGATATAGGCCAACTCGTAGACGGCCATGCCCGGCTGAGGGCCGGTGAAATCATCGGGATGCGCGGTTGACGGCCAGCCGATCTGGGCTGGGTCATACATCTGATAGAACCGGTCTGGGCAAACCAGATTGAAGTGCGGGTGCTTGAAGCCGAGCTGGATGAAATTCCGGCGCTCGGGATCGACGCGCAACAGATGATCAATCGCATTCTGAGCGACTGTGAAGTCATAGAAGGTATGGTCGAAAGATCCATCGTCATGCGGATGGTTGACCCCGGCCACGCCCGGCCCCTTTTCATCGAGATAATGTTTAACCCCTTCGCGCCGCCCTCTATCCTTGGCCTCGGGGTCAAAGTGAAAGAGAAGCCGACGATAGTTTTCTGGCATGGGCTTGTAGTTGGCGTCGGTCTTGCCTGTGGTGAAATTGACGAACCCAGCCTGCCGAAGATCATAGGCCCAATGCGCCGTTGGTGGGGCGTCATCACGCCAGAACCGGTTGAGATCGACCATGCCCGACCGAAATGGCGACAGGCCGGTCGCAATCTCAGCCCGGCATGGCGCGCAAAGCGGCACGGTGGCATAGGCATTGGCAAAGCGGACACCTTCGGCCATCAGGCGGTCGATATTGGGGGTCTGGATCGTCACACCGAAGGCATCTCGCCAAGTGAAGATGTCGATCATGTCATCAATCCAGATGACGCAGAGGTTACCCCCTTCGATGGAGGCTCGATCAAAAGGCACGGGTTACGCTGGTCATCTAGGGGCCTCGTTGAGCGGCAGCTCGGCGGGGAGAGCCCAGCGATGCAACGGGACGGCGGAGCCGGTGCTCTGCGCAGACCAGCCATCGCGAATGGCACCACGTTTGGGCGCGCCATCGTCCGACATTCCTGGCAGGGCATATCGCAGGAGTGGTTTTTCGCCTTTGATGCTTGTCTTGGTTCTGAGATGAATCGCCTTTGGGTCCCGCGGGTCGACCTTGGCCGTTACGATCTCAAGTGGCTTTTTGGAGCCGACAATTACAAAGCCGGCAGAGATATCATCGGTCAGGGCCGGATCGATGACGAGTGGCTCCATTGCACTGAACGTCACACGAATGTCTTTGTCGTCATATTCGGCCAGCAGAGGACATGGGCAGGCCCAATCGGCGCGGGCGGTCAGCGCGGCAATGGCATGGGCGTCCATTTCAGCCATCCGCAAGCGTGCATCAGAGGTCGGCCTGCCAAAGCGATCCCGCTCGAAGGCATAGCCGGGGGCGCTGATCGTGATATTGTGCCCGTCTTTGAGCCAACCAAGCCTCGTTTGAGCAAGGATCGCCGGATGGTCAGCGGCCGCGCCTGGGCCTCCTTCACATGCCAAAAGAAAGATAGGGCGCTGGAGCCCGCGCTGATGCAAGCCAGCTTCTATCTTGGTCATGAGCGCTCTGAGGCCGTTTTCGATCTCGGATTGTGAAGATGAGATATCTTCCGCTCCATGGTCGATCCCGACGGCCAAAACTTTTGGCTCTTTGCCAAGTTTCTGGGCCGCGAGTCTTAGGCTATCGACCGCGGCAAAAAAATTCTCGAAGGCAAGACCGGTCAGCAGAGCCGTGGCAGTGGGCGCGTTGTCGGTTTCGGTCCGAGTGACAAAGAGCGGCAGCGCGGCCATTGCTTCTGCTCGCCATTGAAGCAGGGTCTGGGCTATGAGCGCATCATGGGTGCAGTGCGCCAGCTTTTGAAGCGAGCCGGTCGGCTCGGCCTTGGCGCTCCCTTCAAGGCCCACGGCACCAATGTGATCCCCGGGTGCAAAAACGTGGTGGGGGAATGATGCGAGCCCCTCATTGAACCCCGCCCTTCGTGAACCTCCGATCGACAGAATGCCATAGAGAGGGCCTGGGGCCACGGCGACGATATCGCCGCCGGTGGGATCGCGCAGGTAATCTCGGGGGCCAAGCGCCGGATCAAGTCGGGCGGTAAATCTCAGCCAGTCTCCCTCGCGACGCAGGTTCCAAGCGTCGACATTTCCCAGAACCTCAAGCGGATCAAGCGAGTTTTCGGCGCTGTTATTGGCCTTATCAGACACCATCTTCGTCCTTTGAGACTTTGTTTCCACGCCCCGAGGGTTTCACCGAGATTGGGGTCGGTCAAGTTCCGAACACAGCAGCCCCTAGCCTTCGAGCGCACCGGCAGGATCGAGGCCGATCTCTTCACACATTCGCGCGGCATAGGAATTGGCCAAGGGGACGTTCTTGCGCCACCACGGGCGGGTGCCGTTGGTGTAGAAGTGAACCGAGAGTGTTTGATCGGTGAAGTGCCCTTCGACGCGGCCGTGGGGATCGTAGAACACGTCATTCAACTGGAACGGCACGGGATAAAGCACATCCGGCGTCTGAGCCTTTTCGTAGTCGCCCGTCTGCTGGGCAAAATATGTAAAGGCTTGGGGGCCGAAGGCCGTGCGCTCGGCGTTATAGATCCGCACGGCGTGAGGAAGGCTGGTATCCTGACGATCGAGTTTCTTGCGCTGCTGCTTGTTGAACCAAGCCGGGGCGTCGGGGAGGTTTTCGTAATAATCGAGGAGCTGGTCCATCAGCTCGCCCTTTTGCGGGATATAGACCACCCCGCAATTCAGCGCCCCGCGAAAGCCGTGGCCGGCATAGATATTGTCCATCTCGTCGGGGAAAGGCCGGTAACAGAAAGCATCGCAATCGATCCAGATGGCGTTGGTTTTCTGGATCATCTTGTAGCGAAAGACGTTGGACAGGAAGCTCGCCGAAGTTTTCTCGACGATGTCCATATCGATATCCATGATCTCGGTCGCGGGGCGGACTTCGATCCCTTCGGGCACATTGGTGACTTCGTCGGTGCAATAAAGCGTGGTCGGGTGACCGTGCCGCACATGGCTCAGAAGGCAAAGCTGGTTGAGATAATGCAGGCGGTCGCCAATCCAGAGCGACGCCACGGGCCGGCGGCGGGGAGCAGTCATTTCGGGATACCCTCGATAGGTTCTGTTCTTGTTTGGGAGACAATGCCGCATGGCCCAGCCCCTGTCCAGTTGGTTGCCGAAGGGCTTTGACAGAGTGATTTCAACTTTAGGTTGTTTATCCACCCAGGTTCATGCTCTGATCGCCAGGCAAGACTGATATAGGATCTGGCATGGCCCTGCCTCAAAACGCGCAGCAGACCCGACGCCGCGTTGTCTATGCCTTTCCGACTTCGCTCCGCCTGAGGGCTACGTTTCACGAGAAGTTGCGCGAGCGATTGGCGCAGGAGGGTGTGACCTATGATTTCGTCTATTCCAGCGGGGATCCCGATCTCGGCAAGGACGATACTGTTGTTCTCCCTTGGGCCACCGATGTGCCTCTCCAAAAGCTGAGGCTCTTTGGCAAGACCCTTCTCTTTCAACGGCTCGGGGCTTCCACATACAAGGCCGATCTTGTGATCGTGCAGCAGCAAAACAACCTCATGGCCAACTACTGGCTACAAACATGGCGGCGCCTTCGGGGACAGAAGATTGCCTTCTTCGGACACGGGCGCAATTTTCAATCCAGGCGGCCAGGCGGCCTAAGAGAGCGGTTCAAGAGGATCTGGGCAGGACAGGTCGATTGGTGGTTTGCCTATACCGAAGGCTGTGCCGAGCTTGTCGCCTCGTACGGATTTCCGGAGGATCGGATAACCGCCTTCAACAACGCCATCGATCTGGGCCAAGTCGTCCGCCAGAAAGACCTTTTGACAGAGTCTGACAAAGCCAATCTCAGGCAAACACTTGCTGAGGGAAGCGAGAATATCGCCATCTATGTTGGCGGCCTATACGAAGAGAAGCGTGTCGATTTCCTGATCGAAAGCGCCCGACTGATGCGCGAGCTCTGCCCAGATTTTCATCTGATCGTCATCGGAGGCGGCCCCGATGCCGACAAGGTCAGGAAAGCCGCCGAGCGGGAACCTTGGATACACTATGAAGGCCCCCAATTCGGACAGCGAAAGGCTGAGCTGATCACGCTGGCCAAGGCGTGGCTCATGCCCGGTCTGGTCGGGCTGGCGGTGCTCGACAGCTTTGCCTACGGCGTGCCGATGATCACAACAGACGTGCCTTTCCACAGCCCCGAGATCGACTATCTCGAAGATGGGAGGAACGGACTTATTATCCGGCCCGCTGACGACCCCAAACTTTATGCCGAGCGCGTCATTGCCCTGCTTAGAGACGATATTGGCAGAGATAGGCTCGTCGAAGGAGGGCGCGCCGCGCTCGACCTCTATTCCATCGAGAACATGGTCGAGCGCTTTGCCTGCGGTGTCTTGGCGGCGCTGGAGGCACCCCGCCGCCCCGTATGGAGCTTTACGCGGTCAGAAGCGCAAGCTCGGCGTCGGTCACCCGTCGTGGATAGGCGGTGATCCGGTAGAACACCACATCGGCGGCCCCCGATGTCCGACCACGCGCGAGCCTGAGAACAGACAGGTTCTGCGCCACGCTGCCGGTTGTATCCTTGAGCGCGGCACCTCCGCCGATGCTTATGGCGAAGTCATTGCTGGCATAGGCGATACCGATGCGGCGGGTCTGATTTGGGCTGACCCCGTATGTGGCACTGCTGGTGCTGACCTTGAACTGCTGGCCTCCCGCCGTATAGGAAAGCGGAGTGAGCGAATTGCTCGTCGGCTCGAAATAGACCAGACGTCGATCGTTCTCGCCCACACCTTCATCGGCCTGCCACAGACGGGCATAAGACGACATGGCCGCCGTTGGTGCCGCCTCGACGATCAGTGTGCCTTCGGGTTGGTTCCACCAGGATCCGAGCGGGACGTCAGCGATGTCGGGTGAAATCGCACCGCCGCCTTTCATGATCGAAAGCCCTTTACGACCGGTCGACCAATCATAGGCAGGGGCATCATTTCCGTAGGTCAGGGTCTCGCCCTGTGGGCCAATCGCTGTGCGGCTGCTTGCTCGGGAAAAGGTAATCAGTTGGGCAAACGTCTTTTTACCCTGTGCATCCCCGAATACCCCGGTTTCGAAATCAAGGACGAGGCCGGGCAGACCCTCGACCCCGGCTCTGGCATAGGCTGCCCGCCAGTTTGAGGGCAACCGCCAACCCAGACCCGTCATTGAAAAATCACGGGTAAACCTCATGCGAGGACGCCTGCGTGAATGCCTGTCGCGGTGGTCCCGGTGGCGCGAACGCGCGTCACGGCAAGCGGCAACGTAAAGTTGTTGGGCACAGAGATCGATCGGGTCGTGCCGGCAAGGGTAATTACTGACAGGGTACCGCCGGTCTCGATATAGAGGCCGATGGCAACTGTGCCGAGATCGGTTGTGTCGCTCGGCGTTACGGGAAGATAATCGGTGGCTGGGCCGGAGAGGGGCACGGTTCTGCCGACGAAAGGATTATGCATTGTGGCTCCTTGGCTGAATCTAAAGCCAATGCCATGGGCGGCCTTTGGCTGGTGGTGCAGCCTCGCAGCGATCTCTTGACGGTTTGAAAGTGGACAGTGCGGTGGGGCGTCTAGACGCGAACTCCCGCCTCGCCCAGCAGAGCGGATAGGTCAGCGAGAAAGACGCCGCGGATGCCATCTGGAGCCGCATTGAAGACTACCCTAGTCCCGCTGCGGTCAAAGACTGGGTGTGGATCAACCCGCCAGGCATTGCCCGCGACCCGATACGGGGGACGCACAGGAACATGGGCAAGGGTGCGCTCTTGCCCGGTGTTGCGGTCAATCCATCTGAGGGGCGCGGTGCCGTCCCCAATGGCGACCGGTTCGCTCGGGTAGGCATCGGTCAGAACAAACCTGCCGCCAGGGTGCAACGAGGGGTGGCCCGATCCCAACGCGCACGGGACGAATTGTGGGGTCGGTTCCTCTACATTAGTATCTAGAAAGGCCAAAGATAGCTTCTTCGATGCACTGTGGTAGGCGACACCGGCCCGCCGAAGTGCCGCCGCAAAGGCCCTGTCAATACTTCCCCACAAACCACCTGGCCCGCCTCGCCCCAAATTCATCACAACGTGCCGGCTGTCAGGGCACCAGTTGGGGTGATGCCCGAAGCCCCAGTTTCTTGCATGAAGGATGAGCCTAAGGTCTGCCCCGCCCGCATCACACGAAAAGAGGAAGTTACGGGTTTGTCGCTCACCGTCCCCGCACCACCGCAGGAGCAGCAGAAGTCGCGCGCCATCTGGGCTCCATTTGACATGGAAGCCGCCAATATATCCTTTGTTAGGGTCGATTTCTAACCTCTGTTTGCCAATCTGATCCACGATCGCATCGAGGCTCAGCGCCAAACGCGCTTGTCCGGTTTTTAGATCGGTGATCCACAGTCCTTCGTCTTTGGGCCACCCTCTCCAACAAGGGATATGCTCGGGCGCGACGATGACCCCATAGCCCGCTTGAATCAGAGGCAAGGTCTCGAGCCGAAACGAGGCAGCCAAAGCTCCGTTGGGCGAAACCATGTATATCTGTCCAATTAGGGTCTGCTCAGAACCATCAAGAGGGTTGGCAACAACCCCATAGGCTCTGTCGTTCTTCGAGGTCTTGCGGTTAAAGGCCAAGGTAACGTCGCTGCTTCCCCACTGGATTTGGGCGCCAAGTTGGGTATCCCAAGCCGCCGTTCTGGTGCGGTAGATCTCGCTTCCTGTTGTCAGATCCAAAACGACCACCTGCGCGGTGTCGGTTGGAGTGGGGAGGCGGTCATCAAAATCAGTCTCTAGAAAGGCGATATAGCGCCCCGATGGGCTGATTGGGCTCGTGTCGAAAAAGCGATGAAAAGCTTTCTTTTGGGGCCCCGATATGCGCCATACTGGGACGGTCTGGCCGGCAAAGGTGAATGGCGCGAACGAGCTATGCATTACGCGCTTCCGCCTTGTGATCTCGGCCTTCGGCCACAAATGCAACAACGATCAGGATCGTTGCCAAATCATTGAACCGCAGGAGGAGGTTGATCGCCGGCATGACCGCGAGAAGAAGAACAAGGCCGGCAAGGAGGCCGGCTTGCCCCCGCCGCGCTTGATTGACCAGAGCGCCCAGACAAATGGCAAGGGTTGCCAAGAAGCCAACGATTCCGGTTTCCGCCAGCACCTGAAGATAGCCGCTGTGGAAATGCGGGGCGACATAGCCGCCTTCGAAGAAAATGTCCGACGGGCCGGGGCCGCTTTCCGCAAATATCCCGCCATATCCCCAGCCGATCAGGGGCCTTTGTTCGAAAAACCAGATGGCCCAAGCCCAAAGATCCGTGCGCCCTGTAAGGTTATCGTCGCGGCCAAGAGCCGCGAGAATTTCGGATTGATAGGCGCTAGCGGCCACAGCCGCGATGACCAGCGCCGCCACTATGGGGCCATAAAGAACGAGGCGCCGTCTTTGCGTCTTGCCCAATGAGATGAGGCCCAGCGCCGACAGCCCGACCGACATTGCCGCAAGGCCGGTCGCCGCGCCAGACGCGAAGACTCCCCAAGCACAGAGGGCGACGGCGCCCCATCGCACCGGCCCGCGCAGCGCGGCGAGGGAAAGGACAAGTCCCAGCGCGGCATAGACGCCGAGGAAATTCTTGTGCGAAAATATTCCCTGAACCATCTCGCCGCCAAAGATTGTCGTGCGGCGAAGCGAGTCTCGGTAGAGGCTGCTCTCAACACCCAGCCCGACCATGACGAGGCTGATCGCAAGGAGCGCAAGAATGACAAGCGCCGTCTGCCTTTCGAATTCGGCGAGGCTCATCCTCTGCGCGATCGACACAGCGAACAGGATATTTAGCGCGATGGCCGTTGCGAATTTGAGGCTTTGCAGCGGCAACTCGGACCACATAGGGGCCAGGGCAATGTAGGCGGCCAAGCCGCAGACAAGCCAACCCCGCTTGGAGATGCCTCGCACGAAGTCGGCCAGAATATAGGGAAGGCTCGCAAGATAGAGGATCACCCAGAAGAGATTAAAAAGATCGGGACGAGGCGTTGGACCTTCGTTGAAGATACCGGCGAGTGCGCCCATTGCGGCCGCGGCATAGAAGCGAAAGAGCCAGAGGAATCCGCGGGTCACGGTTTGGTTGTCCTAAAGATTGGGAGCCATGACCGCCGCATGAACCACATGGCCGCAAGAAAGATGCCCGAACCCAGCATAATTTCGATCACCAAGGAGGCAAAACCGGAGTCGCCAGGGTTGGGGGGGATCAAGACGAGGATCGCCATCATCGCCAGCGTGGCGCGAAGTGGGGCCGAAATGGTGCGGGCCGTATTCGCGAGTTGGCGCCGCGTCTCCTGCGCGGATCGAAGTCTTGAGCGCAGCACGAGATAGTAGCTCAGGGCGTATCGCAGGCTAAATCCGACCCCGAGCCAGAATAGGCCAAACGGCGCCAGCGGGAGCAGGATCAACCAACTGAGCGCCAATTCAAATACGCGCACGGCAAAGATGCGCGCTATCTCACCGTCATAGATCTGCTGCGCCCGTTCGATCGCGACAGCCGAGCGAAAGACCCCACCTATCGCCATCGCCGGGACAAGCGATGCGGTAAGGATCCAGTTTTGTCCAAACAGGGCCGGCACAAGATTTCCTGAGACCAAGGCAAGGCCCGCAAAGGCCGGCAGGATCATCATCGCCTGCCCCGCAACCGCGATCGTGTAGGTGCCGCTGGCCGCGCCATTGCTTCTGGATAGGTAGGAAACCAGAGCTTTGTCGAAGGACGACGACACCAGATCCTGGAGAATTTGGATCAGCCGCTTCGCTAGGCCCAGATGGCCTGCCCCGCCTTGGCCGAAGAAAGCGGCAGCAAGGATCACGTCGACACGGTTGGTCACCACATTCAGCGTTGCGGAGCCAAGTCCAAAAAGTGCAAATCCGATTTGCTCGCGCGGGCCTGATATCGTGTCGGTGCCGTTGGGAAGGATTGGCGCCTTGGTCGCGATCGCGGCCGCGAGGTTTATCGCGATCTGTTGGCAAACGAGGCTCCAGATTCCAAACCCGCCGAAAATCGCTGCAAGACCAGCGGCTACACCGATGAGGTTCGCGGTTGACGCAGTCGCTGCAAATGCGCGCACACGGCCCGCGCGCAGCAGCCGCCCTCGGCCAAGGCCCGCAGCGGCCTGCAAGATCGCCAGCCCCGCCATGGCCCAACAAAGCTGCGCCAATAGTTCATACCCGATGGCCTGTGCGAGAATTCCACTCAGCGCCGAGGATGCGCCAATGATGACCGCGCCTATTCCGGCGACAAGACGTCCTGCCGCGGCCGCATCCGAGTCTGATCCTCGGTGGCGGACAATCGCGTGCTCGGTCACATCGGTCGAATAGACCTCTGACAAGATCAGAAAGGTCATCGCTAGCGTATAAGCACCATAGTCTGCCGGATCGACACGGGCGACGATCACCGCGAACGAAATCAACGTCAGGAGATTATAGACCCAGCGTCCCGCGGCGATCCACATGACGCTGCGGAGGAATTCCATCAGCGGATGCCCACGGCTTCGGCGAGACCGTCTACAAGGTCGCGTTGCGCTTTCAGATAGGGCTCGAACTTCGCGGGATCTGATAGGTTAGTGTCTGTTTGGACCAAAACACTGCCGGCTTCGACGATGCGCGCCGAAAGGCCGAGATCCGCAAAAACCCCGCGGATCTTCTCGCTTTGGCCTGCCGCTAGAACCGGAACCGCATAGGCCCCCACGCTCATAGCCAGAAGAAGGACGTGCAGGCGGTTGGAATAGACAATGTCGTATTGGCCGTAGATGTTTCTGGCGCTCTCGATACTTTCGTCGAGTCGATGGATCGACGCAGGGTTTCCCATGCCAATCCAGTCTTCGCAGAGGCGCCTTTGGTAGGGCGCGTCCGAAGCCACCTGCCATGCGAAATCGAGATCGTAGCCCGCAGGGAGGAGATCAGGGAGAAGCCCGACCGGATCGAGACCGGTCTGCTTGCGGAATGAAGCAAGGGCTTTCCGGCTTGGCCGATCGCGGCAAAGATGGTGCGGCAGAGCAAAAGCAAGATCCGGCAGAGCTTTGCTGTAGGCTATTCTGTTTTCGTCGCAAAAGGCGGTGGTGTGGCTGTCACGGGGCGCATGAAAATCCAATGCATTAGCTTGGGCGCGCAACGATTCAAGAAGGCGCGGTCCTAGCCGCTCGTAAGACACTCCGACCAACATGGTTTTACAGCCGAACCTACGCAAAGCGCGAAGGCGGTATGCGCCAAAGAGCTTGCCGATCATGGAAGCGATGCCAACCTCGCCCACATAGCCGCCAGGATTGAGCACAGCCCAGCACTCTAACGGCACGAACGGACGGCGGATCAGCGTCCAGATCAAACGAAGCCAGTAGCCCACCGCTCCAGTTCGGGTTGCGTCGGACGGTATGCCGTCTTCGATCCAGGCTTTGAACCTAGGTGGAGCCATGCCGAGGTTGATGACCAGATCTCCGTGACTTGCCAGAAGCCGGATCAATTCCCGATTGATCAGCGCGTCCCCAAGATTGCCGAATTGGGTTTTGACACGCAGGAAGAAGACCGGCCGGGGCATTTGCTAGAAGACCAACGAGCGCGCGGAATGCCAGACGAATTGCGGCGCGAGGATGAAGTAGCGCCTCCAAAGACGGCGCGGCTCGGACAAGAGCCGGAATAGCCATTCCAGGCCGCTCTTCTGCATCCAAGCTGGCGCGCGGCGCACTTCGCCAGACAGAAAATCAAAGGCTGCGCCGACACCGATCAGTGTCTGGGAGAGTTGATCAACATTGTCGCGCATCCAGATATCTTGTTTGGGGGAGGATATTCCCAACCAGACGATGTCGGCTCCCGAAGTCTTGATCGCGGTCAGGACTTTTGCGTTTTCGTCCGCTGTCATTGGACGAAACGGCGGGGTATGGCATCCGACGATCCGCAAACCCGGAACCGCGTTTCGATAGCGATCTGCGAGCTTCTCGGCGACCCCCTCTTTACCGCCTAGAAAGAAGTGGGCGAGAGATCCATCGCCTGACGACCGAAGCAGATGGTCCATCAGGTCTGGCCCGCAGGTCCGCTCTAGCTGGTGGCCCCGAAGTTTCCCGAGCCAGACAATCGGCATTCCGTCAGGCAGATTGAGCGCCGCTTTCGCGCCAATGTCATGGAGCGCTGGATCGTTGTGCAGGGCGACCGTGCTCGCTACGTCTCTCACACCGATAAAACGCCCAGCGCTATCTTTGGCCCATTGGCGAACAAGGCGCGCAACCTCGGCAATCGAGGTCGCGGCGATCGGGGTTCCCATCGCGTCAAAGGTCGGGGGTCGAAAACTGGGCTCCACCAAGTAACTCCACACAAAGATAGTCGGGCAACAGAGGCAACAATCCTGAGTTGTATGATGTGAGTCCTGACGGGGTTATGCAACCTGTAATTGAGCGCCGCGCAGACTGTGCCAAGTGGACTGCCAACGACATTCCTCATAGGCTCCGGTCAAAACAGGGGAGAGAACGATGAGCTGGGAAGATTATCTGAACGCCAATCAGGACAGGTTTGTTGAAGAGCTGCGGGATCTTGTGCGGATTCCTTCCGTGTCGGCCAAGCCCGAGCATATGCCGGACGTCGAAGCCGCCGGTGAGTGGGTTGTCGCCCGCCTCAAGGCCGCCGGGGCCGAGAATGTCGCCATGTATCCAACTGCTGGGCATCCGGTTGTCTATGGTGACTGGCTCCATGCCGGAGCGGACAAGCCGACAGTCCTTCTTTACGGCCATTTCGATGTGCAACCCGCCGAGCCCTTCGAGCTTTGGGACACGCCGCCCTTCGAGGCGGCCCTGCGCGACGACCGGATCTATGGGCGTGGCGCGTCGGACGATAAGGGTGGGATGATGACGCCGATCATCGCCGCCGAGGCGCTTCTGAAGACCACGGGCAAGCTGCCGGTCAACGTGAAATTCTTCTTCGAAGGGCAGGAAGAGATCGGCTCGCCCACCCTCGCCCCTTTCATCAGCGCCAACAGCAAGATGCTGAAGGCCGACATGATCATTTCGGCCGATGGCGGCCAGTGGAGCGAGACCGAGCCTTGCCTCCTGCTAGGCCTCAAAGGCCTTGTCGGCTGCGAGGTGACGGTCACCGGCGCCAAATCCGACCTGCATTCAGGGATGCATGGCGGCGGCGTGGCCAATGCGCTGCACGGGCTGTCGCAGATCATTGCCGAGCTCAAGGGGCGTGACGGGCGAATCAATGTGCCGGGCTTTTATGACGATGTGATCGACCTCACCGTGGAAGACCGCGAGGCCATCGCCCGCGCGCCTTTTGACGAGGCGGAGTATATCGACGATCTGGGTGTGCCGGATGTCTTTGGCGAAGAGGGCTATACCACCCGCGAAAATCTCTGGGCGCGGCCCACGCTCGAGATCAACGGGCTTTGGGGCGGCTATCAGGGCGGCGGGATCAAGACCGTTCTGCCGCGCGAGGCGAAGGCCAAGATCACCTGCCGCCTTGTCGCCAACCAGACGCCGGACAAGATCTATGCGCTTCTAAAGGCGCATATCGAGAGCCTGACGCCCAAGGGCCTGCGCGTTTCGGTCGAACGACTGCCGGGCAATGCCGATCCGTTCCTTGTTCCCAACGGCCACAACTCTACCGCGGCGGTGAGCGAGGTCCTGAAGGAAGTCTACGGGCGCGATCCCTATCTCGTGCGCACCGGTGGCTCGATCCCGGTGATGACGCTTCTTCTCAAAGAGCTTGGCGTGCACGGCGCGGTCATGGCCTTTGGCCTTGACGACGAGAATATCCACGCGCCGAACGAGTTCTATCGCCTCTCAAGCTATCGCAAGGGGCAGATCGCCTATTGCAAGCTTCTGGAGCGGCTTGGGGCCTGATTAGAGCCTATGTCCGGGCGGCAAAGCGTTCGATCGTGACGCCGCCCGCGATGAGCCTTTCGCGGATCACGCGGGCCATCTGCGCCGCGCCGGGCGTATCGCCATGCAGGCAGATCGTGTCGATCCGCGTGGGGATTTGCTTGCCGCTTTCGGTGATGATCGCGTCTGCGGCAAGCATCTTCAGCATCCGCTCGGCCGCTAGCGCACCATCATGGATCACTGCGCCGGGCTTGCGCCGATCAACGAGGGTCGCGTCGTCGTTATAGGCGCGGTCGGCGAATATCTCGCCGGCCCAGTTGCAGCCAAGGTCGCGTACCACGCGCTCCATCTCTGTCGCGGCAAGGACGACGATGATGATCTCGGGGTCCACCTTGAGCGCCGCGCGATAGCAGGCTTCGGCCATCGCAGCGTTTTCGGAGGCCATATTGGCGAGCGCGCCGTGCAGCTTGAGGTGGCGCACTTCGGCCCCCACGAGCCGCGCCACCCCTTGCGCGGCACCCAGCTGATAGGCGACGAGATTGGCCAGTTCGTCGAGCGAAAGGTCGATCCGGCGGCGGCCAAAGCCTTGCGTATCGGCGAAACCGGGATGCGCGCCGATACCAACACCGCGCTCGGCGGCAATCCGCATCGTGCGGGCCATCACGTCAGGGTCGCCCGCATGAAAGCCACAGGCGATATTGGCCGAGGTCACCACATCGAGAAGGGCGGCATCGTCGCCCATCTTCCAAGGGCCATAGCCCTCGCCCATATCGGAGTTCAGATCGACCTGTGTGACCATCTCAGTATTCCTCTTCGTCCCGCCCCGAGACTACGCCGCCGATGAGCTGATACCCAAGCAAATCCGCAATCTCGCCCGGATCGCGAACCAGTGGCGCGACGCGGGTTTTCGCCTCAGCGACCAGTTGTGCCGGCGTGCGATAAAGGCGGTCCGCCTCTGCAACTGTCACCAATGTAAACTGGACGCGCCCCCCAAGCGGCAACTGGGCGATGCGCGGCAGGTCGGCGCCGATCACCGTGCCGATGCGGGGATAGCCGCCCATCGTCTGACATTCAGAGAGGAGGACATAGGGCACGCCATCGCCTGTCATCTGCACATCGCCGGCCGCGATGAAGTCTGACACAAGCCCCGCGGCCTCGCCGGACTGGAAAGCTGCGCCGTCATGCTCGAGCCTGACGCCTTGCCGATTGGAGGCCGCGCCACGGACAAACCTTGCCGCAAGGAACCGCGCAAGCTCGGCTTCTTCAAAGAGGCCGGTCTGAGGCCCCGGCATGATCCGCACCACTCCCCCCGAGAACCGCGCGGCGGGGCCAATCCGAACAGGCGGCGCGGCGGGCAAGCGATCAACGCCGATTGGGAGGGCCTCTCCCGAGGCAAGGGGCCGCCCAAGGCCCGCAACAAGATGCGTAGCACGGCTTTCTAGGAAGGGCTCGGTCGCGATGCCGCCAGCCGGGGTGAGATAGCCGTAGACGCCGGACAGCGCGCCGCCAACAGCAAGCTCCTGACCCGGCCGGACAAGGTGGGTCTGGTTCCATCCGATTTCTGCCCCGTCGAGCTTGGCTCGCATCGGCGCGCCGGTCAGGGCAATGCGGGTGGGGTTGCTTACAGCAAAACTGCCGCCAAGCCCTGCCATTTCGATTGCTGAAGGGAGGGACGGGAGACCCAAGAGCGCCGCCGCCTCGGCCAAGGCCGTCATGTCCGCTGCGCCGCCAGTCGAGAGGCCACGCGCTATCATCGCAGGGCGGCCTTGATCCTGAACCGTCAGTTGCGGGCCTGCGCGGATGATGTGGAGCGTGGCGCTCATCCCAAGATCTCCAGCCGTGCACCGCCGAGGCCGTCCGTCGATTCCGGGGCGAGGGACGGGAAGTCGGTCAGGGATATCGGTTCGATCCGAATCGCGTCGCCAACCTCGAGGCGAAAGGGCGTCTGGCTTTGCGGCCAATAGGGGCGGAAGCCAGTCTGGCCGATCTGCCGCCATCCGGTTGTGCTATCGTTGCAAAACAGGACAAGTTGACGGACGGCGATGACAAGCGCGCCAGCCGGAACCTTGGGCGTCAGTTGCGACAGGCGCGGCATGTTCCAGTTCTCAGGAAGAAGGCCGATATAGGGCTGGCCGGGGGCAAAGCCGATGGCGAGAACGCGGAGATCAGCCTCGGCCACTTGCCGGACTGCGGCCTCTTGGGTCAACCCTGCGAGCGCAGCGGCTTCGGCGAGCTGAGGCCCCGCTTCGCCCCCGAAGGCAACCGGTAGGTGCCAGCATCGTGTTGGGACCGGGTGATCCGCACTCGGGCCCATTTCAGCCAAAGCCCGTTCTGCGATGGCTTCGATCCGGGCGCGAGGCGTTGCCGCGGGGTCAAAGCGGAGAAGCACAGATGCCAGTGACGGCGCAACTTCGAGAATTTCGGAATTCTGTTGCATGGCGACCATTGCCCGAAACCTTTGGGCCGAGCCGAGTGCCACTGGATCGGGCTTGCGGGCAAATCGCACAAGAACACCGTCCTGACCGAGCGGCAGGATCTCGTGAGTGAGTGTCGATGCCTTTTGGCCGGTCATCCTTAGGAGCCTTTACCTGGTCCGCTTCGCATAGAGCGCGGGGAGCATGGAAGGGTCAACTCCAAGGCGCGCCCTTCCGCACTTCGCCTTACATGAAACAGATTGCCGCAAGCGCGGACCCTGCAATATGTCTAGGATTATGTCTATAAAACCGCCAATATGTCTGCATTTGCTTCGCGAGGGTTCTGACGATGCCGCAACACACGACCTATCGCGACATCAAGGCTGACATTCTCCGCAAGATAACCAAGGGGGATTGGAGACCGGGCGCCTCGATTCCAAACGAGATCGAGCTGGCCGCGAGCTATGGCGTCGCTCGGGCGACTGTAAACCGGGCAATGCGGGAACTTGCGGAAGAAGGCATTATCGAGCGCAAGCGCAAGGCAGGATCGAAGGTTAGGATGTCGCCCCTGCGGCGGGCCCGGTTCGATATTCCTCTCGTGCGGCGCGAGATCGAGGATCAGGGGCAAGCCTACCGCTATGCGCTGATTTCGTCGGCCGTCGAACCCGCGCCCGATTGGCTGCGGGCTCGGCTTAACCTCGATGCAATGACTGATGTTTTGCATCTTGTCTGTATGCATTTCGCGGACGGCAGCCCCTATCAATACGAGGATCGATGGATCAATCTTGCGCTCTTGGCAGAAGCGCGCGAGGCGGATTTCTCTGTGCAGGGGCCGAACGAATGGCTTGTGGCGGCGGTTCCTTTTTCGGATGCCGAGATCAGCTTTTCCGCGGCCTCCGCCGACCAGTCACTCGCCAATCACCTGAGCTGTTCACCGGGTGATCCTCTGTTCCAGCTTGAGCGCTCGACATGGTGGCAGGACAAAGCTGTAACCTACGTCCGGCTTGTCTATCGCCCCGGCCACCGGATGACGACGCGCTACTAGAGCCCGTCGCGCAGCGTGGCCACTGCCTTGCGATAGGCGGTGATGATGGTGGCGCGCTCAATATGCTGGCCGCCGCGCACCATGTGACGACCCGCAGACCAGACATCGCCGATCATCCCCGTTCCGCCGGCAAAGGCGAAGCTATCGAGAACCATGTCGCCGCGCAGGCCCGACAGATCCGGATGGCTCATGTCGAAGGCCAGCAGATCGGCCCAACGACCCTCAGCGATCACCCCTGCCCCGCGCCCGGCGGCCTGGGCACCGCCTTTCACCGCCGCTTCGAAGATGCGGCGACCGGTCGATAGTTCCAGCGTCGCGAGGGCTGCGCGGGTGTGGTCGCGCAGGCGCTGGGTTGTGTCGAGTTGGCGGATCTCTTCCGCAAGCGAGATGCGGATGTTGCTGTCCGAGCCGAGCGAGATCGAACCGCCTGCATTGAACCAGCGGACGCCATCGAAGATGCCATCGCCAAGGCTTGCCTCGGTCAGCGGGCAAAGCCCGGCGACAGCGCCGGTTTTGGCAAGACCTATCGTCTCGTGCGGCTGCATCTGGGTGCAGTGTATCAGACACCAATTCGGTCCAAGATCGAGATTTTGCAGCGCCCATTCGACCGGCCTTGCGCCGCGGTGGGCCAGCACCTCCTCGACCTCGGGGATCTGTTCGGCGAGGTGCATATGCACCGGCCCGCCGCCAGCGAGCGCCGCGGTCTGGGAGAAGTCTTCGAGCGCAACGGCGCGGAGGGAATGGGGGGCAACGCCAAGGATGGCATCGGCGGGAAGACCGCCCAGCGCCTTGCTGGC